>NZ_VKDB01000038.1 GCF_007280555.1 Deinococcus detaillensis
CCATCCGCCCACTTTTGCCTTCGCCGCCCCAGTTGCACCGGCACCCGCCGTAGACGCCGAGAGCGCTCAGCGCGTGTTGTGGCCGCTGGCTCATGGTACGACCATCGGCGGCATTGACCCGCAGTGGCTGTTTTACGAAGGCGATCCGCCGCCGGGCACTGCGGCTCATATCTGGAGCCTGGAAGCGTTTGCCGCC
The DNA here is from genome assembly GCF_007280555.1 of Deinococcus detaillensis. Taxonomy (NCBI): domain Bacteria; kingdom Thermotogati; phylum Deinococcota; class Deinococci; order Deinococcales; family Deinococcaceae; genus Deinococcus; species Deinococcus detaillensis. The sequence continues at coordinate 197 of NZ_VKDB01000038.1, forward strand.
CAGCAGCACGCGCCGCAGTGGGCCGCGTTGGCATCAGCGCTGCGCGGTCAGTTTCCGCAGGGTGTGAAGGTCTACCAGCTCGCCCGCCCGGAAGGAAGCCTGTATCTGGTACTGGGCAACGCCAGTTGGGGTAGCGGGGGCTTCATCGGCAATGTGAAGCGGTAAGTGTAAAGGTGTTCACCTTCTGCGGAATGCGCTATGCTTTCCGCATCCCGCTGGTCACGAGAACAGACCAAAGGGAACACCCCCCGCGAGAGCTGCCAGGCTCGAAATTCGCAGAGGGTGAACACACAAGTTTGATCCATCAAGTTTTCCGCTCGCAAAAGCGGGGCTTGCGCCTGTCCACAGTGTAGAGCCGCTGTGGTGTCTGGTCAAGAAACCAGGCGCTCATCTCTAAAGGTTCACCTTCATGAGTCAAGACTTTTTAACCCGCTTTCTGGCAGGCCAGCGTGCCAAAGGCCAAGATCAAACCTCAGCTTTCGCCGTACTGGAGCGCGTTCACGGCCAAAGCGGGCGTGCGGCAGTCCCGCCCCAAGCTACTCCCGCCTGGCTAATCGACGCGCTCGAACACCAGGAGCGCCAGCAGGCATCCCAAGCCCGCCAGCAAGCAGGCCAAGCCCGCGCAGCCATTACCCGCAGGCCCACAACCGACACGCCGCCGCCTGTGGTCAGGTTGGCGGCGCTGTCGTCTGAGGCTGCCGTGCTGAGCCTGACGGCCTGCCTCGACAGTGCGCCCTGCCGTGAAATCTCGCGGGCGATCTTCCGCACGCTCTACGCCGTCGCGCTCGATGTGGCCGCCAGCCAGGGCCACGCGGCCAGCGTCACTCAGGCGGTGTTTCATCTGCCTGCCGAGCTGGTGATGGACTACGTCGAGCGCAAGAGCAGCGCCTTTTACGAAAACCTGCTTTATTTGCGCTCAGTGGGCCTGATTCACTGCGAGGCCCACATGGGTGACTTACGCGGCGCGAAGGTCGCCACCGGCACGCTGTGGGCCGTGAGCCTGCAACCTGAGCGCATCCTTACTGGTCAGGCCGCACCCGCCCGCATTCGCCGTGAGGACTGGGGCCGGAAGTGGCGCGATCTGAACGCGGACGCGAAGGCAGGCGAGACGGTTTACAACCTGCTCAACCCGCGCCCAGCGCCTACAAAGGAGCCTGCCGGACAGTCAAGAGAGCCAGAGAGAGTAAAAACGACGTTGGACACACTCAAACGATGGGCGAAAAAACCGTTTTCACTCAAAGAGTCCGATACCTTGACTGTCCGGCAGGCTCCCGGCGCTGCGCTAGACGTGGTTTGGCAGTTGGGCGAGGCGGCAGGCAAGCCGCGAAATCAGCGGGCGGCAGTCGTTGACCGGCAGGCGCGGGCGCTGGCCGCTGCGTTCGGTGACGATCAGCTTGGATTTTGGCGGCGCTTGATCTGGAATCTGACACGCGGCATTGACGCGGGCGTGAACCTGGCCGATGACGCCGGGGCTATCCTGGCGCGGATTCTGACCGATGTGCGCCACGATCTCGCCACCGGCAGCACGCCGCCCCATACCCCGGCAGCCGTCGCAAATGCGGCGCTCGAGAAATTGCGGGCGCACTTGGAAATGTTCAAAGACTTGCCGGTTGGCGTTCGACCCGCCGCCGCTTGATCGACTAAAAAAACGAGCGCATGGGAAGGCCCAGGCGGGCCAGCAAAAAAGCCGAGGGGAAATGTACCCCCCTCGGAAGTGGCCGCGCTGCCGTGGTTTCCGACTGTCCGGTTGGGCTTAGCTTGATAAAATATGAGGGAATCAAGTGCATCCTCATGTAAAACTCACCCCAGTGAGATATGATATTTACATAACGAGAGAGGAAAATTACTCGTTGGAGGAATTATGCATAAAATTAGCAAGCAACGAAACAGTGAAATTTATTTTATTGGCGAGAGATTTATTCAAGTTGGCGATGAAATCAGATTAGTTACATCTGAAGGAAGAAACGTCTATGTTGTTGTAGAAGAAAATTTACCTAGCGGTAAAAATCTCTGGCTCAAAAATAAGAGTCAAGACGGTAGTGACTTCTCTGTAGAAAGTGCTGTTGAAGAAGGCGAAGCAGCTTTCGTAAATTGACATCTAAGAAATCTTGGATAAAAGAGGGAATTGATTTTCTCTCTTTTATTTTAGTCCCCCCCAATCCCCCACCGCTCCAGCAGCCCCTTCTTCTTCGGCTCCGGCTCCGGCGCTGGTGCGACTTGGGTGTGTGGGTTGCCCGGCTGGCTCCAGATTCTGGGCGCGGTGCCGTTCTCGATGGCCTGTCGGTAAGCGTGCAGGCTCTCCGTCGTCACACGGGCGGCTCGCGGACGAGGGTAGACCCGCTTGAGCTTGCCCTCGCTGGCCAGATACCGCGCCGACCGGATGCTCAGCCCTAAGTACGCCGCTGCCTGAGCGTCGGTCACGAAAGCCACGGCCAGCAGATCGGCAGGCGGCGCGGCCCAGGTCGCTCGTTTGGGCGCAGTCTTCCTGACAGATAAGCCGGTGGGAGTCATGCCCGCAGTCTGCTGGATTGTGCCGCACGGTGCAACATTCATAAGTGCCCCGTTGGCTGTCAATCCTCTCTGTTTTCGGTAAAGCTGAATGATTTTCGGTAAACTAACAATAACTGGGCGTTTGTCCGAGCGTGGTCGAAATGGCGTTCGGGTGCGTCTGGAAGGGTATGCGGCTTGGGTCGGCGTGCTAAACTGATGGGGCAGAAAATTACTATTTTCAGTAAAATAGACAGATCAGCCCGTCCCGCTCTGGGGGTCGGACACTAGGAGGGGATGAGATGACGGCAAACCACATCACGAGCTGGGCGCACTACCTGACGAGCGAGGAAGGCCGCAGCCCGGCCACCGTCAAGGAATACTTGAAAGACGTTCGACTGTTGCGTACCTGGCTCGACCACCCAGACCGGCCCCAGCCGCAGCGCGGGCGCGGGTGGGAGGAAATCACGGCGGGCGATTTGCGGGCATTCCTGGCCGAACTCAAACCCGCACCGCGACGCAATCACCGACTCGTGTCGGCTTGGCGTTCGTTCTGGCGTTATCTAAGTGAAGTGGAGCGCTTGCCCGCATTGCAAGCTGGTCCTGCCGAACTCAAACGCCCGAAGCTGCCTAAGCGTTTGCCTGGAGCGCTGAGTCTGGCAGACGTGGCCAAGTTGCTCGACGTTGTGTACAAAGACAAGTCACCCAGCAGAGGGCTTAGAAATTGGTGTGTGCTGGCCTTCCTCTACGGCACCGGCCTCCGTATTTCGGAGATGCTGAACCTGACGTTCGACAAGATCGAATATCACGACGGCGCACCTGTCGCCGTGCGCGTGATCGGTAAGGGTGACAAGGAAAGGCGTGTGCCGCTCAGTGAAACGGCCAAGACCTCGCTAATGCGTTGGCTGAGAGAGCGCAAGATGCACGGCAATCCCGTGACGAGCTGGGTCTGGTCGCCGCTGAGTGGCAAGCGCTACGGCCAGCAGATGCAGGCGCGGACGATTGGCAAGATGATGGACTCAGCCGCGCTCAAAGCAGGGTTGGACGTGAGCAAGGTCAGCCCACACAAGCTGCGACATACTTTCGCCACCGCACTGGTGGAAAACGGGCGCAGCTTGGACGAGGTGCGCGATCTGCTGGGCCATGAGTCGATTGCCACGACCCAGATTTACGCACATACCTCACAGAAGCGGATTGCCGCCGCCGCTGCGAGTCTGCCGGATGTGGTGGGCTTGTCGGTGCCGTCAGCTAGACCGCTAGCCGTGCAGTGATCTGTTGTATTTCTGTCCTGTATGAAATTAAAAACATGGTGGTCTCTAGAATGCAGGTATGCATGATGCCGATGTTCCCAACAGCGACACACCCGATCAGGACTTGCCGCCGCTCGATATCCCCCAGCATGAGCGGCGAGTCCAGACCAGCATCCAGGATTTGCCTGTCGAGACACTAGTCTTACGCATAGGACGCGGGTCAATGATTCTGCAACCAGAATTTCAGCGAAATTTCGTTTGGAACACCACGAAAGCCAGTCGGCTCATCGAGTCTCTTTTATTGAATATTCCTATCCCTGTCGTTTATGTTGCTGAAGCGTCTGGCGGGAAACAGGAAGTAGTCGATGGACAACAGCGCCTGACGAGCATCAGCGCCTTTATCAATGGATATTTTCCGGAAAGTTCTGGGCTGAGCAAGGAATTTAAACTGACTGGCCTGCAAGTTCTCTCTGAACTCAACGGTAAACGCTTTGCCGAGTTGAGTGAGGAAACTCAGAATCTCATTTCGCAATCCACACTGCGGGTCATCGTCATTAAGGCTGAGTCCCACCCAGACGTAAAGTTCGAAGTTTTTGAACGACTTAATCTGGGTGCAGAAAAGCTGAATGATCAGGAGTTGAGAAATTGTGTGTACCGGGGCGGATATAACGCTCTACTTGCTAAGCTCAGCGAGTACAAGCCCTTACTTGACATCCAGGGTCTGAGCGCCCCGCACAATCGGATGGCCGACCGACAATTGATCTTGCGTTTTTTGGCCCTGCACAGGCTCACGCATTTGCATTACCGGGGCAATATGAAACAGGTCATGAACCGCGAAATGGAGGATCACCGCGATCTATCCGAGAATGCGCTCAGGGACATGGAAGAGCTGGTCAAGAAATCGGTTGACATGGCGTGGACGGTATTCGGCAAACGGGCCTTTCGCCGTTTTCAGCCAGGTACAGCCCAGAATCCAGATGGGGTCTGGGAAGAGCGGCTGAATTTTGCGCTGTGGGACACCCTGCTTTATACCTTCAGCTTCTATCAAAAATCCGACATCGTGCCGAATGCCGACCGTATTTACGAAGAGTTTCTGGATTTGATGACCAACGATCTAACGTTCGTGGAGTATGTGACCAGCACGGGCGATAAGGCAGACCGCGTGAAGTACCGCGCCGACGCCTGGAAAAAGCGCATGGACTCCGTGGTAGGGCCAGCACGAACGGACTCCCGAACGTTCACCCGTAAGCTGAAAGACGAGCTGTTCACACAAGATCCCACTTGCGCTATTTGCGGCCAGCGAATCCAGACGGTTGATGATGCTGAGGTCGATCATGTGGTGCATTACTGGCGCGGGGGTCAGACCGTGCCGGAGAATGCACGGCTGACGCATCGGTATTGCAACCGCGCACGCGGCGGGCGGGAGATCTGATTCTCCATTTGCCGGAGTGAATGTTGAGCCTTCACCGACGTATAACCACTTCTGGCGTTTCAGTTCGCTGTCCTCCCTATTGATTCTTTGCGCGAAATCAGCTTGAATCTAGGCATGGAATCAAAGCCCAAACAGATCGGCGGCAAACGCGAGGGCGCGGGGCGCAAGCCCTGCCCGAATGTTTGGGTGCGTCTGCCGGTTCCCCGTGAGGTGTGGGCCATGATCGAAGTCGACGCCAAACGCAACGGGCGCACGCCGGAAGCGGAGGCGGCGCGACTGCTCGAACGCTGGGCCGCTGCACCACTATTCACCTGACACAATGAACTGACAATTCAACCCCCCGCAGCGAGAGCAGGCCCAAAAGAGGGCGGCGCGTTCCGGCAGAGGTTCACAGGAGGCAACCCCTATGACCGCAGCCAAACCGTACCCACTTCTGCCTGTTCCCCCGCCCGCGCTTCCGTTTGTTGGCCGCTCTGCCGAGGGCCGCGCTCTGCTGCTGAGCATTCGGGCCGCCCGCTCTGTTGCGCTGGTCGCCCCGCCCGCTTACGGCAAAAGTGCTCTGCTTTCTGAACTCGTTGAAGCAGTCGAAGAAATCACTGTGCCACTGATCGTACCGAAGGTCGCGCCGTTCACGGCGTTCCTCTCCGATCTGCACGACGCTATGCACGGCGCAGGCATCTACTCCCCAGGTGTCAAGATCACCAAAGACCTCGATACAGACCGGGCGACCTGGCGCAAGAAGTACGCTGGAGGAAACGAGGCCCGCGCCCGCGCTTTGGTGGAAGCGTTGCGGCTGTACGTTCAAGCTGGCCACCAACCGCCCGCCGTGCTGGTGGACGACGCCGGGGGCATCACGCAGGCGATGACGCCTGTACTCGTCGGCATGGCCGCACATGCGGCGCTGGTGCTGGCCATTTACCCTGAAACCTTGCAGAAGGCCGGTACGCGCAGACTGTGGCAACTCTGCGACAAAGTAGAGCTGGCGCAGCTCGACGGCTCCGACTCGCGGGCGCTGGTCGGTTCGCTGACCGCTTCCTACGGCATCACCACACCTGACACCAAAGCCTATGAAAACTCTGTACTGGCGCTGAGTTCTGGTATCCCCGGCGAAATCGTGCGCCTGGTGCGCTACGTTCCCGCCGCCGAAATCGTCAAGCAACGCGGCGGCTCGGCACTGGCGCAAAACAGAGCAGCCAGAGAGGAACGCGGCACCGCGCTCGCGCCCGTGCTGCTGGTGCTTTCTGCCGTGTTTGTCATCATTCGAGTCCTGGGCAGGGCCAGGGGAGAAATGGACGCTTACGTGATCGGGCAAGTGGGCATGGCCGCCAGCATGATTCTCTTACCGCTGATGCGGCGCTGGACGGCGGCGAGATGACCACCCACACGCCTGCGCCTCCACCTGAACTTCAACCGTTTGCCGCTGAGTTGGAGGAAGTTGTGGAGCCGTTCCACACGATCAGGGCAATTGAGGACGCCGCCGCGCTCGACCGCTTCCTGTTTCTCGACCCCAACCCGGCGACCCGCGTTTACCGGTTGCGCGTGCTGCTGTCTGAGATGGAGCAGACTGCCGCGTATATCGGGCGAATGCTGGGGGACTGATGCAGGCCGCGACCCACTTAGCGGGCGCTGCTCTAACGCTCGCTGTAGCGCGTGGCTTTGGGATGGAGGTCGGGCCGTTCGAGGTCGGGGCCATGATGCTGGGTTCACTGCTGCCTGACATTGACACGACCACCGCAGGCGCAGGCCGCTATATCCGCCCCGTGTCGAGCTGGCTCGAATCCAAGTACGGCCACCGAACCGTGACACACTCGCTGCTGTTCGCCGTGCTGGTGTCGCTTCCTTTTTGGCTGCTGTGGCCGGGTGTTGGCTTGGCGCTGTTCCTCGGCATCTTCTCCCACTTATTGCTCGATACCGCCAATGTGAACGGTTTGCCCTATCTGCTGTTCCCGGTTCGGCACACCTTCTGGTTTCTGCCGTCCAGGCGCTCAAGAATCCGCTATGGCTCAAGCCAGGAAACAACGCTGGCCGTGATCCTGGCACTCTCGGGCGTGGCGCTGTGGCCGCTGTCAGCCGACACGTTTAGCACCGAAGTTCGCCGGTTGATCGCCAGTCCAGAAACGGCAGTGGTGGACTATGCCAACTGGCGAGACACCAACGAAGTGTTCGCCGAGCTAGATGGATTCAATTCCGACACACAGGAGAAGGTGGAGGGAAAATACCGCGTCATCGAGGCGCTAGGCCGTCGCGGGGTGCTGGTGGAAGACGAAGCGGGCAATGCTTATCAGGTGGCTGAGAATGGGCAGATCGTGGCCTACCGTGTCCGAGTCCAGAAGGGCGCGGCGCTGGCCGTGCTGGATAGCCGCGTGTCGGTTGGTGGGCGTTTGCTGCGTGACGTGTTGGCCGCAGTTCCACCGGACGCCCGCGTGTACTTCACTGGAGAATTGCAGCTCTCCGCGCCGGTCAACATTCCCCCGCCCGCTGCGGGGACGTTCGCACGGATCGCGGGCACTGACAGGCTGACTTTGCACAGCGCCCGCCCCGCTGACCTGTCCCCGTTCGCCGCTTCTTATGTAGTCGCCGGTTCGCTGGTGGCCCGGCTCTCTGCTGGTGCGGGGAGGAGTGGCGTCCGTTCGAGGCAGGAAGCGGGCCTCAGCTTTGAGCTACCCGCAGAGGCCAGCCGCACTGAGGCCCGCACCGTTACGCTGTCCGGTTTGCCGTCGCTGGCAGGCGTGCTGGTCGAACGCGGCGCGAATGTCCTGGAAGGTCAACCGCTGGCCCGCTATGTATTGCTCGCCGACCTGGCCGACCTTGACACCCAGATGACGAGCAAGCGGCGCGACGTGGCCGAAGCGAAGGCGCAAAGAGCGCGGGCGCGGGCGAGCTTCGAGCAGCAGCGCGACACGCTAGGCCGCACATTGGCCCCGGCGCAGGAGGCCGCCCAGATTCAAGCGAGGCTCTACGCTCTCGGCGCGGTTGCGCGTGTGGACATGGAACAAGCTCAGATGCGGGCGCAAGCTGTAGACGACCAGATGACGGCGCTCGGCCTGAATTACAGCGACACGGCAGCCCAGGCACGGGCGCGGGCCGATGGTTTGGCATTGGATCTACAAGCGCTTCAAGGCAAGCGGGCCAGATCAGCCGCCGCCCAGGTGGTGCGCTCTCCAGTTGCCGGGAAGGTTGCCGAGGTCAGGGTCAAGGACGCCACGCAAGCTGGCGTGTCGGTTGATGTGGTGATTATTTCCACGCTGGCAACAGCGCCGACAGCGCCGGTCAAGGCGTCAAGCCTGTACTAGCGCCCCTGGCCGCTTTGTGTGTATGATCTGAGGCACAGCGACTGTGACGGCATGGCCCAAGAGAGGGTGAGCGGCGGCGTGAGTTGATCCGAAGCTCTATCGGAGGCTTGCCCATGTTCCACTCTAAGAAAACCGTGTTGTCCCTCGCCGCCCTCTCCATCTTCACCGCGCTGACCCTTTCGTCGTGCGGTGGCACAACCGCCACAGCGCCCGATCCTGCTGCTGTGGTCGATCCCTCGCCCGAACTGCAAGATGATGTGGACGCCAGCGCCACCGATGATGAAGGCGGCGAAGTGGTCGCACAAAAAACTATCGTGCTGAGTGCGGGGCAAGCGCTGGCCGCTGGCCTCAGCGCCCAGACTTCAACCGGCGATACCGCGCCACCTGATCCCGTGACCGTCACCGCTACGATTGTCAGAGCCACCACCGGCAAGTACGCGGGTAAAGTCAAAGGCAAGCTGGTTCTGAACTACACGGGCAACTACACCTATAAGGGCGACTTTTCTTTGAAGCTCGCCACCGCCCCAGATGGCAGCGGCAATCTCTACGACATCAGCAGGCGCAAGAACGACAGCAAAGACAGCCCATTGATTACCCTCAGACCTACCAAAAACAAGCCGTCTACCATCAAGAATCTGACCATTCCTTACGGCGACTCGCTCAACGGTGCAACCTGCATGTATCTGTTCTATACGCTGAAGGACAACGGCGGCCTCGGCATCAATGGACTCAGCTACACCAACCAAGCGCCGCTGCTGTGCGAAACGCCCGACAGCAACCAAACCGCTCTGCAAACCAAGTTGCTGGCCTCAAGCACGGGCTACCTGTTTCAGAAAGACAACTGGCAGTTTGCCAACCTGAACCCAAATCCTGTCACGGGTCCGACGCTGAACGATGTTCCGGCCACGATGACCGACGGCACCACGAAAACCGACTTTGAAACGTGGTTCGCTCCGCTGATGACCGTGCCTGCCTACGCTGACCCCGCCAACCCTACGGCGCTGGAGAAGTACAAAGCCGCGCAGGCCAAGAAAGCCAAGCGCCTGCACGACGCCTTTGCCAATCAATTCAAAGCTGACAAGTTGGGCGTGTACGTCAACTCGACAGCCGTTTACATTGTCGGTGTAAATAGCTGGGGGCTGGCTGGCCTCTACACGCCGATCAACAACTAAGCCGAAGAAGCGTGGGCGCGGGCCGGGCAACCTGCACCCGGCCCGCTTTCGTTTGCCGGGGTGAAGATACCGGAACCCGAAGATGGACGAACTTATCCCGTGTCCATCGGCGGCTTACGTTTTGTACGAGATGACAGCCACGTTGAAGGAGAATCTGAGCCAGCCACCGACCACGTCGTAATTTACTCGCGTCTGTGTGTCTTGCCCGAATCAATGACGAGAAGGCCCGCTGAGTGCGGGATTTTGTCATGCCATGCCATTTCTCGGCGCGGCTACTACGGGTTGTTTTCAGAAGTGGATGCGTGGGTGCAGGCCACGCAAGTAAGGGTGATGGCCACTAAAGCGGAGATACGGCAGGGAGTGCGCTCACCTGTGGCCGGGCGTGTGGCGCAGGAGTGAGGACCTGGTGATTACAGAGCTGGGAGCGCCGCCCAGCACCGATCCGTGCGGCGCGGACTTGTTGTGCCAGGCCTGTCAGTCGCGCCTGAAATACTGTCGGTGAGTCGTCTGCCGCTTAAGCCGCCAAATGCGGCTCTCCCCCCTTCACCCCAAGGAGTCACCGTGACCCATAGATCTCAACTTGAGCAGAAAGGTGACACCGTGGTGCTCGTCGGCTGTGTCAAGCAGAAGTTGGCCCGCGCGGTCCCGGCAGAGCAGCTCTATACCTCCGCTCTTTTTCGGAAGCGGGCGCGTTTTGCCCAGATGTTTGGCCGCGAGTGGCTCATTCTCTCAGCGCTGCATGGAGTTATAGACCCTCAGCACACCACCGCGCCCTACGACATGACATTGAAAGACATGAAAAAGCCTGAGCGGCAGCTTTGGGCTGAGCGCGTGTTTCAGCAGGTCATGCCGCATCTGCCAGCGGGCAGCCGCGTCATCTTGCTGGCCGGTGCGAAGTACAGCGAATTCCTGGGGCCGAAGTTGCAGCAGGCGGGGTTCGTCATTGAAAATCCGCTGGCGAACTGTTGTGGTCTGGGAACTCAGCAAAACTGGCTGGCCCAAGCGGTTGACCAGCAGGACTGGTGACGTCGGCCCGTGAGCACGACACCGAACGGTTTTACGCACTCCTGGCCGAGCTAGAGCAGCGGGTGGGCGGCAGGCGGCAGCTTGGTGAGTGTCATGGCCGCCAGGTGTGGCCGCAACGCGGCGTGTACTTCTGTTTCGAGCCAGGTGAAACGCGCCGCGCTGCGCCGCAAAGTCGGGTCGTTCGGATCGGCACCCACGCCCTCATCGACCGCTCTCAGACCACCCTCTGGAAGCGGCTGCTCAACCACCGAGGCACCGGCAGCGGCGGCGGCAATCACCGGGGCTCCATCTTTCGTCAGCATGTCGGGTTCGCACTTCAGGCCCGTGATGATCTGAGCTGCCCGACCTGGGGCGTGGACCCGTCAGCCCCCAGCGCTATCCGGCAGACGGAGGAATGGCTAGAGCAGCGGGTCAGTCAGGTGCTGGGGGCGACCAGTGTTCTCTGGTTGGCTATCGATGATCAGCCTGGCCCCCAGAGCCTACGCGGCGAAATCGAGCGCGGCAGCATCGCATTACTGAGCGGCCTGAACGAAGCGGGAGACGCGCCCTCGGCCAACTGGCTCGGACGACACGCCAGGAGTGAAACGATTCGCCGAAGCGGTCTCTGGAATATCAGTCACACCAGTGAGGACTACCCCCCACGCTTTTTAGATACCTTTGAGCGATTAATCCGCTCCCAACCGGTCTAGGAAGGCTTCGGTCCTTATCAGATGTAGGTACTGCGATACTGAATGCAGTAATACAGCAACTCAGCATTTGCTGCACGCAGTAATTCAGTCTTACCGTATCTACTGCGTGCGTGATGTGCGTAGAATGCGGCTATGACACATCGGCTGTTTTACACTCCGGACGAGTTGGCGGGTGCTCTGCGCCTGAGCGGCGAGACTATCCGGCGCAAGCTGCGGACCGGCCAGTGGCAGGGCGTGCGGATCGGTGACGCTTGGCGGGTACCCCGCGCTGAGGTGCTGCACTTGATCGGCCCCGTTAACCTTGACGCCTTTGATGCTCAGCTCGACTTGCAGGCGGCCCAGTGAAGCTGACCGTCGCCAACCTCAAGGGTGGAGCAGGGAAGACCACCACCGCCGTTTACCTTGCCAATGCCCTGGCCATGCAGGGCCGAACCCTGCTGATCGACGCCGACCCGCAAGGCTCAGCCCTGTCGTGGAGCGAGACTGCCGGAGACTTCCCGCTGCCGGTGGTGGCCGCGCCCGTCAAAGACCTGAACCGCCGAGTAGCGCAGCTCGCCGAGGGCTATCTACATGTGGTCATCGACACGCCGCCCGGCGAGCTGGCCATCACCCGCTCGGCCATGCTGGCGGCAGACACCGTCCTCATTCCTATTCCGCCCAGCTTGATGGACCTCGATAGATTGCGCCCGACCCTGGAGCTGCTGGCTGACCTCGAAGGGCTGCACTCGCCGCAGGTGGTTTGTTTGCTGACCCGCGTGCGAAAGGGCACCCGCAGCAGCCGCGCCGCCCGTGAGGTGCTGCTGGAGTTGGGGCTGAACGTCATGACTGCCGAAGTGTCCCTGCGCGAGAGCTACGCCAACGGCTTTGGCCTGTCGCTTTCAAAGGACCTAGGCGAATACGCCGACGTGCTCGCCGAACTCCTGCCCGCTCATCAGACCAGCCAGGTGGCCCAACCATGACCAAGAACAAACCCAGCGATGTCCTCAGCCGCATGAAGGCCGCCGCCACCCGCGAGAAGCCGGTCAGCACCAGTCCGCCGGGGGTGCCAGCCGGGGAGAGGCCGGAAGTCTCCCCCATCCCTCTCAAGGCCCGCCGCGTGCGCTTCACCCTCGACCTTGAACCCGAGGCCCACAAGAACCTCAAGCGCTTTGCCCTGGAGGCCGACGCCGACTCCAGCGAGGTTATGCGGGCCTTACTGAACCTGCTCCATAACGACACTCAAACGCGGAATGCAGTGCTTACTGCACTCAGTGAGCACTGACATGCTGAATGCAGTAAGCACTGCATTCAGGAATCACTGATGGCCGGGCTTCAGCCGTTGCCGCCCGGCTATCCTGGTTTGCTCACCGACCTCAAGGCCAAGATCCGTAGCGCCCAGGTGCGGGCGGCCCTGGCGGTCAACCGGGAGTTGCTGGCCCTTTACTGGCAGATCGGTGAGGCCATCGTCGCCCGCCAGGAGCAGGAGGGCTGGGGCACCCGGATCATTGCTCAGCTTTCCCAGGATTTGCGGGCTGAATTCCCTGAACAGTCGGGTTTCTCACCGACCAATCTCAAGTACATGCGAACTTTCGCCACTCTTTATCCGACCTTCATACTGGGTCAACAGCCTGTTGACCAATTGCCCTGGGGCCACCTGGTCACGCTGATCACTGCTGTCAAGGATGAGGCGCAGCGCGATTGGTACGCCGGGGCCACCGTTCAGCAGGGCTGGAGCCGTAACGTGCTGGTTCACCAGATCGGGAGCCGTCTGTACGAGCGTCAGGGCCAGGCCAGCCACAACTTTGCGGCCACCCTGCCCAGGCCGCAGTCTGAGCTGGCGGCGCAGCTCCTGAAAGACCCCTACAATTTCGACTTTCTCAGTCTGGGCCGCGAGGCGTTGGAGCGTGACCTCGAACGCGGGCTGCTGATGCACCTGCGCGACTTCATGCTCGAACTCGGCGTGGGTTTCGCCTTCGTGGGCAGCCAGGTTCATCTGGAACTCGGCGACGAGGACTTTTACCTCGACCTGTTGTTTTACCACCTGCACCTGCGCTGCTACGTGGTCATCGACCTCAAGATGGGAGCGTTCCGGCCCGAATACGTCGGCAAGCTGAATTTCTATCTCAATGTGGTGGACGATCAGCGGCGGCACGCCACCGACGCGCCGAGCATCGGGCTGCTGCTGTGCAAAACCCAGAACAAGGTGATCGCCGAGTACGCCCTGCGAGGCGTAGACAAACCGCTGGGCATCGCCACCTATCAGCTCGCTGAGGCCCTTCCTGACAACCTCGAAGGCCAGTTGCCCAGCGTCGAAGCACTGGAAGCCGAACTCAGCAAGCTGGAGGACGTGTGAGTCTCCTGACTGAATGCAGTGTTTGCTGCATTACTGAATTACTGCTTGGCAAATGCATTCGCAATACGAGCGATCCACTGCCGGTCCCGTGAGCTGCTCAGTTTCTAAAACTGGGAGAGGTGAGAGTGGCTTGCCCGACGGGCAGTCCCGCTACCACCACAGCGTGAACATTCGACCAATCCCTAAATTTGCCGTCCCTGGTCACTCCTCTCCACTACTCTAAGCAGGTTTCCATGCCGAAAATTCTCGACAACATCGACCTTCAGCTTCTCGCCGACCTACGCCAATCCATGCAGAGCGCCCAGCGCGGTGATTTTTGCGTGGGGTACTTCAATCTGCGGGGCTGGCGGCTGCTCGGCGACCTGACCGAGCGCTGGAGCGGCGCTCCGGATTCCCGCGCCCGCGTGCTGGTCGGCATGCAGGAGCTGCCGGAAGGCGAGTTGCGTGCGGCGCTGAGTTTACTGGGCGAGTCCCAGGGCCTGGATAACCAGACTGCCCAGCGCCTGAAGCGTCAGGTGGCCGAGAATTTTCGTGCCCAATTGATGTTCGGTGCGCCGACCAGCACCGACGAGGCGGGCCTGCGCTCACTCAGCCGCCAGCTCAAGGAAGGCAAGGTGCAGGTCAAGTTGTTCTTGCACTACCTGCTCCACGCCAAGCTCTACTTGCTGCACCGCCAGGACCACGCCGCGCCGCGCATCGCCTATGTCGGGTCCAGTAACCTGACCTTCTCCGGCCTCAAGAAACAGGGCGAACTGAACGTGGACGTGCTCGACAGCACCTCTACCCAGCAACTGGCCGACTGGTTCGAGGCCCGCTGGGGCGACCGCTGGGCGCTTGACATCTCGGCGGAGCTGGCCCAGATCATCGACGAGAGCTGGGCCGGGGAGCAGGGCCACACCCCCTACGAGATTTATCTCAAGATGGCCTACCATCTCTCGCGGGAAGCGCGGGCGGGCGTGGGTGAATTCCGTATTCCAAGTGATCTTCAAAAAACTCTGTTTCCCTACCAGGCCGCCGCCGTGCAAATCGCCGCCCACCACCTCAACAAGCGCGGCGGCGTGATGCTGGGCGACGTGGTGGGTCTGGGCAAGACGCTGATGGCGACGGCGCTGGTGCGGGTGATGCAGGAGGTCAACTCGCCGCGCACCCTGATCATCTGCCCGGTCAACCTGGTGCCGATGTGGGAAGACTACGTACATGAGTACGGCCTGACCGCCAAGGTCTTGCCGATCAGCCGCGTGACCCAGCAGCTTCCCGACGAGAAGCGCTACCAACTGGTGCTCATCGACGAGAGCCACAACTTGCGCAACCGTGAGGGGCGGCGCTACCGGGCCATTCAGGAGTACATCACCCAGAACGACAGCAAGGTGATTTTGCTGTCGGCCACGCCTTACAACAAGGGCTACGCCGATCTGGGGGCGCAGCTCCGGCTGTTCGTGCCCGAGACCGCCGATTTAGGCATCCGGCCCGAACTGCTGATCCGTGAGGTGGGCGAGAGCGGCTTTCTCGCCAAGTACCAGGCCCCGGTCCGCAGCATCGCCGCTTTTGAGAAGAGCGTATTCCCCGACGACTGGCGCGATCTGATGCGGCTGTACCTGGTACGCCGGACCCGCAGCTTCGTGCAGGCCAACTACGCCACCCTCGACCCGAGTAACAACCGCAGCTACCTGACCTTCGCTAGCGGCCAGCGCTCGTACTTCCCGGTGCGGCGGCCCCGCACGGTGGCCTTTCAGGTCGATGAAAGCGACCCGCAAGACGCCTACGCCCGCCTGTACGCGCCCTCGGTGGTGCAGACCATCGGCGAGCTGGCGCTGCCCCGCTATGGGCTGGGCAACTACATTCACCAGAAACCGCCGCAGGCCCCCACCAGCGGTGAGGCCGAGCAACTGCGTAACCTGGGCCGGGCCGGAAAACGCCTGATCGGCTTCTCGCGCACCAACCTCTTCAAGCGTCTGGAGAGCGGCGGGGCCACCTTCGTGCAGTCGCTGGAGCGGCACATTCTGCGCAACTACATCTTTTTGCACGCCCTGGAGGCCGGAAAACCGCTGCCCATCGGCCCGCAGAACGCCGAACTGCTCGATGAACGCGACGACGACGAGGAAACCCTGTTCACCGCTGACGGCGACGTGAGCACCCCGGCGGAGCACGGAGGCGAAACCGTAGGGGAGGCTGACACGGCAGCCCTCCAGGCTGGGGAAGCCGCCTACCATGCCCGCGCCGCCCAGGCGTATGGCCTCTACGAAACCAAGTACAAAAACCGCTTCCGCTGGATTCGCTCGAATCTGTTTACGGGCAAACTGGCCGAGGCCCTGCGCCGCGACGCCCAGGCGCTGCTGGGTGTGCTGACCCACGCGGGCCAGTGGCGAAGTGAGCGCGACCCCAAGCTGAGTGCCCTGTTTGAACTGCTGACCCAGGCGCACCCGGACGAGAAGGTGCTGATCTTTACCCAGTTCGCCGATACGGTGGCTTACCTGGTGCGCGAGCTGAAGGCCAGGGGCCTGGCCCAGCTCGAAGGTGTGACGGGCGGCAGCGCCGATCCCACCGAGATGGCCTGGCGCTTTTCGCCCCGCAGCAACGGCAAGACCTTTGCGCCCGAACAAAATATCCGGGTGCTGATCGCCACCGACGTGCTCAGCGAAGGTCAGAACTTGCAAGACGCGCACATCGTGGTGAACTTCGATCTGCCCTGGGCGATTATCCGGCTGATCCAGCGGGCCGGACGCGTGGACCGCATCGGGCAGACCGCCGAGGAAATTCAGGTGTACTCGTTTCTGCCCGCCGACGGCGTGGAGCGCCTGATTCAGTTGCGTGCCCGCGTGCTGCCCCTTGTGTCTGTTTTTGTTGTGTGACAAACGGAAATCTTATCCAACGAGGCCAGCATGGACTATCAAGAACAAGTCGCCACTTACCGCGCCGTCTCAAAGCGCCTGCTCTGCGCTATTACCTCTCAGCGTCTAGCCCAGGCTGCCTACGAAGTTGCCCGCGATGCCCACGATGACAAACGGCGCAGCCTGATTCTCGACGGTATTCCGGGCTTCCGTGACCGCTCCCCGCACGATCTCAGGGAGGCAGCGATTTGCCGCGCCCTGGCTCCTCATGTACAGGCGCAGCGGACGGCGCGTGAGCAGATGCGAAACGCAAACGCCGATCTGGAAAGCGCCCAGGCGGAGGAACGCATGGAGCGCGAAACGTTGCGTTCACTGCACGCTGCCCACCTCGCGCAGTGACATGCCCAACACCCCGCTTCCGCCCGCGCCCGCGCATCTAGAAACCGCGTTCAGACTGCGTGAACTTGCGCTTGCGCTGATGGACGCCGCCGACCAGTACGAGGCGGGCAAAGGTGAAGCGGGCCAGCGGCAGGCGCTGAAGGTGGCCGCACAGGTCACAGCGCTGGTCAAACCCACCCCGAGCTAGTACACTCTCCGTACATCAGCCCACGTTTGCACCACCCAAGAGAGGGTGAGCAGGTGCGCGAAATCTCCCGAATCGTCGGAGGTCTTGCCCTTGCTCATCCTTTCCCGTATTCAACTGCTCATCCTGACCGTCGCTTTGACGTTGCCTGCGGCGTATCTCACCAACCATCCGCCCACTTTTGCCTTCGCCGCCCCAGTTGCACCGGCACCCGCCGTAGACGCCGAGAGCGCTCAGCGCGTGTTGTGGCCGCTGGCTCATGGTA
>NZ_VKDB01000039.1 GCF_007280555.1 Deinococcus detaillensis
CCCTGGGCACATCTGGACATTGCCGGCAACGCCCTCAAGGACAAAGCCCACGCCTTTGGTCCCGCTGGAGCGACTGGATTTGGGGCGATGTTGCTGGCTGAACTGGCTGCCCGGCCCTGAACAGGTGCCCCGGCTTTTGGCTGCTTCCCGAATGGTTTGATCGTGGAAGAAAAGTATCAAGAGATGTTGGCCTGAAGGTAGCTCTAAGGGCAGCGGCTCATTTATCCCATGATTAGAGTCTGGGCTAGCCGTGCCGCTTGGTACGACAAAACGCTCGCTATCTTTGACTACGCGCTCGCCGAACCTTAGAGCATTTGTCCGAATGGATGCCTGAGCAAAAAGCACGCTCATGCATCCATCCTCCCAAACGCTCTCTCTATTTCGCTCCCGTTGGTCGGTCAAAAAAAGCTTCTTTTTTAATAAATGCTCTACTGAGCATTGTGGAAGGTGCCGACTTTCCGCATATCTGCATCAGGACGTGGGATGGTTCAAGTTCCCTTGGACTTTACTGAGCACCTCAAGATAAGATTTGGAGTGCAACTGAACTGGACCGACGACGGGGGGAATCTCACGACGTAGCGTGCCCTGACGGTGTTTTTCCAATTACTGTTTGGCCATTGTGACAAGAAGTTGAAACTGCTGAGCATCTTCTTCAAACTTCTCCACACGCTCTGTTCGCGTAAATAGGACTATATCCGCGTGTGCCAACCCATCTCAGAAGTCATAGTGCTACAAATTCTTTAATGAATTGATACTTAATCTGCCTATAAAAGAATTAACCTCCCTAATTCTGTACGTGGTATTAACGCACGCTAGCCTCTTCGTGTTGGCCACCAGCGCATGATTTCCGCATGCCTGCCGCGAGTTAAGCGAAGACAGTGCAACCGCTCTGTTATTGTGTGTGGTGCACTTCTTGTAGGCCGTAAACGGGCGTGGGGATTTCCTCCATCCGGGCTTTGAGTTGCAGGCTCAGGTAAAGCGAGTAATGCCGGGACTGATGAAGATTCCCACCGTGAAACCACAGGCCTGTCACCTGGGTGGGTTTCCACATATTACGCAGTTCTCCCTCCCAAGGGCCAGGATCCTTGTTGGTGCCGGAACCCAGCCCCCAGACCTTCCCGACTTTATCGGCCACTTCCTGCGAGATGAGCTTGGCGGCCCAGCCGTTCATGGAGCCGTAGCCGGTGGCGTAGACGATCAGGTCGGCAGGAAGGTCACTGCCGTCGCTAAGCGTCACCGAGCGTGCGTTGACACGGGAGACATTCACGCCGCTGCGGAGTTTCACCTTGCCCTGCGCGACGAGTTCCGAGGCACCCACGTCAATGTAGTATCCGGAACCCCGGCGCAGGTACTTCATGAACAACCCTGAGCCGTCGTCACCAAAGTCGAGCATGAACCCGGCTTGTTCCAGCCGCTTGTACAGATCAGCGTCCCGCTCAGCGATGTCCTTGTAGAGCGGAATGTGCACGTCGGGCAGCGCCCGGTAGGGCGTAGACGCAAACATCAAGTCGGCCTTCTCGGTGGTGATGCCGCTGGCCACGGCCTCCTCGGAGTAAAGTGGCCCGAGCGAAAGCTCCATCAGTGAATCCGACGTCGCGATGTGTGTGCTGGAGCGCTGCACCATCGTCACGTCCGCACCGTGTTCCCACAAATCGGCGCAGATGTCGTGCGCGGAGTTGTTGCTGCCGATCACCACTGCCTTCTTACCCACCCAGTCCTGCCCGCCCCGGAAGCCGCTGGAGTGCGTCTGGGTGCCTTGGAAATTCTCCATACCGGGGAACTGCGGCTGGTTGGGAATGCCAGACATGCCAGTAGCCAAAACGAGCTGCTTGGGCCTCAGGGTGATCTCCTCCCCAGCGCGGTTGATGCGGATCACCCATTCCTGCGCCGCGTCATCCCAGCGTGCACTGCTCGCCTCGCTGCTGCCCCAGTAGTTCAGCTCCATGATGCGGGTGTACATCTCCAGCCAGTCAGCGATCTTATCCTTGGGCGAGAAGACAGGCCAATCGTCCGGGAACGGCAGGTAAGGCAGGTGGTCATACCAGATGGGATCATGCAGACACAGCGAGTGGTATCTCTTGCGCCACGAGTCACCGGGCCGCTCGTTTTTCTCGATGATGATGGTCGGCACGCTAAGTCGCCGCAGCCGCGCACCCAGCGCGATGCCGCCCTGTCCGCCGCCGATAATCACCACATACGGCTGCCGACTGGAGCCGAGTTCGGCCTCAGCCGCCGCCTTGCGGTCGAGCCAGTTGCGCCGGTCTTTCACCACGCCGTGCTGCGCACCCCGGTCACGGCGTGAACCTTTGCGCTCCTCAAAGCCCTTGAGTTCAAGCATCGTCGTCAGGAGCGTCCAAGCCTGTCCGCCGCGCAGCCGCAGATAACCCCTTCCGCGCGCCACCGCCGTTTCGAAGGTGAGCCACGCCTCGGTCACGCCGTCAGCCAAGGAAGCCTCCTCCTCCAGCCGCCAGTTTGTGGGCTGCACACTGCCCAACTGGGCGTCCAGCATGGCCGCGATCTGCGGTCTGCCTTCCAGGGTCTTGATGTTCCAAGTAAAAGTCACGAGGTCGCGCCAGTAGCCTTGCGGCTCGAACAGTTCGGTTGCGGCGGTGATGTCCTGGCGCTCCAAACTGGCTCCGAAGGCGTCCAGCCAGCGGGTCACTTCCTGCGAAGGTGTAGGGAGAGGCAAATCATCGGCAGGCGTCGGAAGGTGCGTGGTCATGGCGTCTCCTGTTGTGTAGCACCTGTTGTGCAGTGAAAGGGGTTGGTGGTGATCCGCCGCAGCGGGCCGACGAAGTGATCCTGGCCTGGAGTGGAGTTCAGGCGAGCGAAGCCGGGCCAGGCGTCCGTGAACCCAGGCCTAACGCACCTGCTCCATCAGTCCATGCCGCGCCGCACCTTCGCGCAAGAAGGCCAGACCGCCTTCAGCGAGTTCCTGCCCGGTGTGGCGGGGCGGCTTCCAGATACACGTCGCGGCGGCCAGTTCCGGATTGGGTGCCGCGAAAGATTCCAGGGTAAGGTAGCCGCTGAACTGGATGTCCGCCAGCCCCTGCCAGACCTGCTCCCACGGTACAGTGCCGGTACCGACCAGCCCACGGTGGCTCTCGCTCATATGGATGAAGTTGAGTTTTCCTTCTACCCGCTGGAGCGCCTCACGTAAATTGGCTTCTTCGATGTTCATGTGGTAGGTATCGGCGTGTACCCGCAGGTTGTCCGAGCCCACACGGTTGACGACGTCCAGCGCGTCGTCCAGCGTGTTGACCATATACGTCTCGTAGCGGTTGATGGCTTCCAGGCCGAGTCCGATGCCGCGTGAGCGGGCGTCCTCCGCCACCTGGGCCAGGCCGTCCACCATCCGGTCGAGTTCCTGCGGAGAGGGGCCCTGGCCCGTCAGTACGCCGATGGAGTAGCCAGTGCAGCCGGTCAGGTCGCGGGCCCCGAGTTCCTCCATGCGGTCGAGTACGCCCTTCAGGAAGGTGACGGCCTTCTGCGGTTCATGGGGCATGTGGGCCTCTCGTGGCAGGCCCAGCGAACTGACACAGGCCAGTCCGACCGCTTCCAGATGCCGTCGATGACGCTTGGCATCAAACGTTTCAGGATGCAACAGGGGGATTTCGATGAAGTCGAGTCCAGCGCGGGCGGCCTGCTCGATGACGCGGTCGCCGATCTCGTCTGTCCAGTCCCCTTCCCAGCAAAACGCGTGTGCTCCGAATTTCAACATTGCTCTCCTTGACGCTTCAGCGCGGCTCACGGCGGGCGAACACGCCGCTGGCAAGCAAAATGATCGCGCCGATGACCAGCTTTTGGTACGTGCTCGGCACGCCCATCAGCACCAAGTTATTTTTGATCAGGATAATCAGAATGACGCCGAGGAGCGTTCCCGCCACCGTACCTCGCCCGCCCGTCACGCGCGCGCCGCCCAGCACGACAGCAGCGATCACGTCGAGTTCCTGCCCCACCAGATCGAATGGGTTGGCCAGCTGGTTCTGGGTGCCGTGCAGCAGCCCGCCCAGGCCCGCCAGCAGCCCGGCGTAGCCGAACACGAACAGGGTCACGCGCCTTACCGGAATCCCCAGTCGTTCGGCAATCGGAATGCTGCCGCCCACGGCGTATGCAGCCCGGCCCAGCAGGGTGCGGCTCAGGATGTACTGCGTGAGCAGCGCCGCCCCCACCAGAAACAGGAAAGTGACGGGCAGAGAAACGTTGGTGTTGTCAGCGGTCTGGAACTTGGTGAGGTTCAGCCGCGCGAAACTGTCCATGGCGCTGGGGATGTTCATGATGTGGGCCGTCCCTATGAACGCCAGCAAAAAGCCCCGGTACAGGTACTGGGTGCCAATCGTCACGATGAGGCTGGGAACGCTGAAGCGGTACACCATGAAGCCGTTGGCCAAGCCTAAGCCCAGGCCGATCAGCAAGCACAGCAAGATCATCACGGGATACGGCGCGGTCGGCCAGACGGCCAGCACCACTTTGGTCGAAGAGTAGAGCGCGAACACCGCCACTGCCGTGAAGCTCACGTCAATGCCCCCTGCCGCCAGCACCAGCAGCACGCCCAGCGCGAAGATGCCAGTGGTGACACTGCTGCGCAGCACATCAAACAGGGTATTGACGGTCAGGAACTGCGGCGAGAGCAGGGTGAGCGACACGCAGAACAGCAGGATCAGGCCCAGCGTTACGGTTTCGGGGCGACCGAGCCAGATGCGCCACGCTGGCAAGGCGGCCACCCCATCGGTGGGGCGAGCCAAGCTCATACCGCTCCCCCCACCTGCGGCGCAGGGCCTACCGGCACAACTTCCAGCAGTTCGGCAGTCAGCGAGGCCTCACTCAGCTCGGCCACGGGAGCGATGCGGGTGAGTTGTCCCCGGTGCATCACGCCGATCCGGTCTGAGTTCATCAGCAGTTCGGGCAAGTCGTCGCTGATCAGCAGCACGCCCAGACCCTGCGCGGCCAGGTTCTGCATGATGCGGTAGAGGGCGTCCTTGCTGCCCACGTCCACCCCAGCGGTCGGGCCGTGCAGGATCAATACCTTGGGGCCGATGGCCAGCCAGCGGGCCACCATCACTTTTTGCTGGTTTCCGCCGGACAGAGCGCCAACCGGCAGCATGACGCTCGGCG
Organism: Deinococcus detaillensis; assembly: GCF_007280555.1. NCBI lineage: Bacteria > Thermotogati > Deinococcota > Deinococci > Deinococcales > Deinococcaceae > Deinococcus > Deinococcus detaillensis. Next base: position 5,116 of record NZ_VKDB01000039.1, read on the forward strand.
TGGCCACCTGAAGGTCTTTGGAGAGCTGCGTGGTGTCCGCCGTCGCGCGGGCGTAGTCGAGGCGTGGCCCGCGCGTCAGGCGTTTGAGAATCGACACCATGATGTTTTCGCGAATGGGTTTGTCGAGGAAGAGGCCCTCGGCCAGGCGGTCCTCGGGCACGTAGCCGATGCCCAGGCGAATGCCGTCGCGGGGGGTGTGCAGCTCGGCAGCCGTCCCAGCCAACCGGATCTGGCCGCTGTCGGCGGGCCGCACACCAGAAAGTGCGTGGGCCAGCTCATTGCGCCCCGAGTCGAGCAGGCCCGTGATGCCCAGCACCTCGCCCCGGTGCAGCGTAAAGGTCACGTTCTCAAACGCTCCGGCGCGGGTCAGGCCGCTGACCTCCAGCAGCGGCTCCTGGCTGGGAGCAGCAGTGCGGTAGTGGGTTTCCTCCAGGGTCTTGCCGGTCATCTGGTAGGCCACGCTGGAGGGCGTGAACTCACTCAGGGGACCGTCGGCGACCTTGCTGCCGTCGCGCAGCACGATCACCTGCCCGCCGATCCGGAAGACCTCATCGAGTTTGTGGCTCACGAACAGCACGCTCACGCCTTCTTGCTGAAGCGAGGCGATGATCGCCAGCAGGTTTTCGACCTCACGCTGCGTTAGGGCGGCGGTGGGTTCGTCCATGATGACCAGGCTGGCGCGGCTGACGATGCCCCGCGCGATGGCGATCAGTTGCCGCACCGCGATGGGCAGGGTTTCCACCGGCGCGTCGAGAAACGCGGGTGTGATGGGCAGCCCGACCCGCTCTAGGGCGGTGGCCGCGACCTCGCGCAACTTCGACCATGACAGCGGTCTGGCGAGTTGCCCCCGCGCACTGACGAGCTGCGCGGTCAGGGCCACGTTCTCGGCCACACTCAGGTTGGGAAAGAGCGACAAGTCCTGGTAGACCGTCTCGATGCCTGCTTCCAGAGCGCTCAAGGCATCAAGCGCCTGGTGGGCGACGCCGCGCACCTCGATCACGCCGGAGTCGGGTGGCTGAGCACCCGAGATGATTTTGATCAGGGTGCTTTTGCCTGAGCCGTTCTCACCGAGCAGGTGATACGTCTGACCCGCGTGAATGTCAAAGCTCACGCCGCGCAGCGCACGCACTCCGCCGAACGTCTTGGTGATGCCTTGCAGGCTCAGCAGCGCCGCGCCGGGCACAGCGGGGGTGGAGGATGGCCGCGTCATGGAAAACCTCGTCGGGTCGGTTGAGAGTCGGGTCGGTTGAGAATCGGAGCAGTTGAGAACGGAGGTGAAGGAAAAACGCCTTCCCCACACCCATGAAGCGGGCGGGGCACGGCGTTTTAGTCATCAACCTTAGAAGGGATAGCTCTTGTAGTTGGCCTTGTCGACATCGACGAAGGCGTTGCCACGGATGATCATGCCCGCGCCCTTGCCTTTGGTGACCGAAACTTTGTTGTAGCCTTTGACGCCCAGGTCCATGCCGTTGGTGATCTTTTTACCCTGCAAGACCAATTGTGCCACCTTGTTCATGACGTACCCCGCGTCGGCAGGGTCCCAGAACCCGATGCCGTCAACTGCGCCGGAGTCCATATATTTTCCGGCGATGGATGGCAGGCTGGTGCCGTAAACGCAGGTCTTGTTCTCCAGTCCGGCTTCCTCGACGGCGCGTCCGATCCCGGCCACGTCGGTGGAGGCGCTGCCCTGAAAGCCCTTGATGTCCGGGTACTTGCGGATGAGTTCCTTGGCCTTCTGGTAGGCCTGTTCGGCGTCGTCGGCGGTTTCCTGTTTGCTTTCCACCAAGACCATGCCGGGATTCTTCTTGGCGTTGGCAATACCGCCGTCGGCCCACTGGTTGTGCGTCTTGCTGGTCAGGCTGCCCACGAAAACGGCCCACTTGCCGCTGCCGCCCATGCATTTGGCGAGCCGGACATTCAGGTTCGCTCCGAAAGCGACGTTGTCGAACGCTTCGATGTCGTACAGGGTATTGACCTGGTTGTCGGCCTCGTGCGTAATCACCTTGATTCCGCGCGACATGGCTTTTTTCAGCACTGGCTCCAGCGTCTCGGGGCTGAACGGCACGACCGCGATGGCGTCGGGCTTCTTGGCGATCAGGTCTTCGATGATGGCGGCCTGCTGCGCGGCGTCGGCAGTGGAGGGGCCGGTCTGGGTGGCGTTGTTGCCGCTGTCCTTGGCATACTTTTTGACGCCTTCCTCCATGCGGTTAAACCAATTGATGCCGGTGATCTTGACCACCGTGACCATGTTGTACTTCTTGGTCTGCGCGTCGGCCCCGTGAAGGGAGACGCCGAGTACGAGCAGGCCGAGAGCGCTGAATGTCCAAGTTTTCTTGTTCATGGTGTTCCTCCTGAAAGGCCACGTGGTGAGGCGGGCGGGGAGTCGGGCGGCGGCGTATCGGGGGGCGAAGGAGATGACGAGGCGGCGGGCCGGGCCTTGAGCCGGAAGGCGGTGAGGGCGATGGACAGCAGCAGCAGCAGGCCCCAGGTAAAGTCCTTGAGGAAATTCGATAAGCCCAGCAGATTGAGTGAACTCGACAAAAATTGCAGGGCGGTGGTGGCCAGCAACAGGCCCAGGACTTTGCCCGCGCCGCCCGCCGGATTTACGCCGCCCATGACGGCGATCAAAATGGCGATCAGAAGATAAGAACTGCCGTAGTCCACCTTGATGGAGTTGGCACGCGCTCCGAAAATGATTCCTGAGACGGCGGCCAGCACGCCTGCCAGGGCGTAGGTGGTGAGCAGCACTCGCTGCGTATTGATGCCCGCGAAGTGCGCGGCGCGGCTGTTGGTGCCGAGCAGATACAGCCGCAGACCGTAGGGCGTCGCCGCCAGCACCCACGCCAGCGCCCCCGCCACCGCCAGGTAAATCAGCAGCGGCACAGGCACCGGGCCGATGGTGCCCAGTCCCAGATTCTGGATACCAGTCGAGAACCCGATCACCGCCGAGCCGTTGGTCAGGGCGTAGCCGATACCCTGGAAGGCCAGTGAGGTGCCGAGCGTCGCCAGAATTGGAGCGTAGCGCAGCCGCGAAATCAGGAGACCGTTGATGAGTCCGCAGACTAGGCCAACCAGCAGTGCCACAGCCAAGAAAACCAGAGTAAACGGCATATTGGCGCTGTCCGGGTCGGCGTAAAGCTGACGGGCGACCAGTCCCGCTGTGATCGCCGACAGGTTGGCGGTGGCGACTACCGACAGATCGATGCCGCCGCCGCCTGAAACCATGGTGATCAGGATGCACAACGCCAGCAAGCCCAACTCGGGGAGTTGCGTGGCCATCGACTGCCAGTTGTCCAGTGACATGAACGTGCCGCGTGTGAGCAAGGTCGCAGCCAGCGCGACGACCAGATTGGCCACCAGCAAAAAGAGGATGTGACGATCAGCAGTGAATCGGCGCAAAGACACCTCTGAGAGATAAGTCGCGAGAACGTCGACCAGATAATTTGTGGGCTACCCGGTCATTCTGGGCGGGTGCCGGGCGTGTGTCAAGTTGTGTGCGCCATCTTCCCGAGTGCTCCGCCCCGGCTTGCAAGGCGTTTCAGGTTGGCCTAAGATCAAAAGACCATCACTCCCGTTTTTGGTGCTCGGTTCCCGCGCCCAGCCTGCCGAATCTCTGATCGCCGCTGCCCTGCGCCGGTCATCACCCACTGCCATTTCGCTGGAGGATTCCTGTGAAAAAGATTTTGAACGACCCTAACCGTTTTGTGGACGAGATGCTCGACGGGCTTTACCGCGCCCACCCCGATCAACTGGCGTACGCGGCGGGCGACCCGCACTGCTTAGTTCGCGCCGACGCGCCGATTGAAGGCAAAGTGGCGCTGGCGACTGGAGGCGGCTCTGGACACCTGCCGGTCTTTCTGGGGTACGTGGGACAGGGGATGCTCAACGGCTGCGCCGTCGGGGACGTGTTCCAGAGTCCCAGCGCCGATCAGATGCTGGAAGTCACCAAACGCATTCACGGCGGAAAAGGCGTGCTGTACATCTACGGCAACTACGGCGGCGACGTCATGAACTTCGACATGGCGACCGAGATGGCGGCCATGGACGATATCGAGGTCCGCACCGTGCTGGTGCGCGACGACGTTGCCAGCGCCAGTGAGCAGCGCGCGGAAACCCGCCGGGGTGTGGCGGGCATGGTCTTCGCCTTCAAAATTGCAGGGGCCAAGGCTGACCAGGGCGGCAGTCTGGACGAGGTCGAGGCCGCTGCGCTCAAGGCCCTGGCGCACACCCGCACCATGGGAGTGGCTCTGTCGTCGTGTACGCTGCCGGCGGCGGGTCGGCCGACCTTTGACATCGGCGAGGGTGAGATGGAGATCGGTATGGGCATCCACGGCGAGAAGGGGGTCAGGCGCGGGCCGCTTGAGAGCGCTGATCAGATTGCTGAGGAGCTGCTGGAAGCGGTCCTGGCCGAGCTGGACGTGCACAGCGGTGACCGCCTGGCCGTGATGGTCAACGGCCTGGGCGCGACCCCCCTGGAAGAGTTGTATATCCTGTTCCGGCAAGTGCACCGCAGCCTGGAGACGCGCGGGGTGGGTGTCTACCAAGCGTTTGTGGGCGAGTACGCCACCAGTCTGGAGATGGCCGGGGCGAGCCTGACCATCATGAAGCTCGACGACGACCTCCAGGCCCTGCTCGACCACCCGGCCCGCACGCCCTTCTTCGTGCAGGTCGGCAAGTGAGTGAGACGGTTAGCGGAGCGGAGGTTGAAGCCGCGCTGCGCCGCGCTGCCGGGCGGCTGCTGGAGTTACGCGACCACCTCAACCGCCTGGACGCCGAGGTTGGTGATGGCGACAGCGGCTTGACCGCCGAAAAGGGCGCACTGGGGCTAATCGCCTACCTGGACGCCACACCACCCGGCGATGACCTGGGCCGATGGCTGGCCGGAGCGGGCATGGCCTACAACCGCGCCGCGCCCAGCACCATGGGTGCGTTGATGGCCACCGCCTTTATGCGGGCGGGCAAAGGCGTGATGGGCCAGAGCACTCTCAGCGCGGCGGACCTGGCCGCCATGCTGCTGGCCGCCGATCAGGGAATCCAGGAGCGCGGCAAGGTCAAGCCCGGCGACAAGACCATCGTGGACGCCGTGCACCCGGCGGCCCTGGCCTTTGACGCCGCCGTGCAAGCGGGCCGTCCCCTCACTGAGGCGGCGCAGGAAATGCTGGCCGCCGCCCGCGCTGGAAGGGACGCCGCCGCTCCCCTGCGCGGACAGGTGGGCCGCGCCAACTGGGTGGGCGAGCGCACCGAAGGCAAGCTCGACCCCGGCACTGTGTTATTTGTCTCGGCGCTGGAAGCGGTATTGCAGGCCGACGCCAGCGGCTGAGACGGGGGTGCGGGTAACGAACTGTTTTCCGAAGAGCATGTCAGCCATTTCCTTGCCCTCAAACCCCTCACGTCAAGGAGTCCTCACATGGAATATCGCAGCCTCGGCCGGTCCGGTTTGATCGTCAGCGCCTTCGGGCTGGGCACCATGCAGTTTGGTGCTGGCATGAACATGGGCTCGCTCGACCAGCAGGCCACCACCGACATGGTGAAATTTGCGCTCGATCAGGGCATCAACTTCATCGACACCGCCGACGTCTATTCACGCGGGCAGTCCGAGACACAACTCGGTGTGGCCCTGAGCGGCATCCGTGAGGAAGTCGTTCTAGCCAGCAAGTTCCGCTTGCCGATGTCGGATACCAACCTCAACCGCTCCGGCGCGACGCGGGTCAACATTCTGCGCGGTGTGGAGAGCAGCCTCAAGCGTCTCCAGACCGATTACCTCGACCTTTACCAAGTCCACGGCTGGGACAGCCACACGCCGTTGGAAGAAACGCTGAGCACCCTCAACGACTTGGTGCGTCAGGGCATGGTGCGCCATATCGGTCTGAGCAACTATCTGGCGTGGCAGGCGGCCACCGCCCTGGGCATCCAGGAGCGCCGGGGCTGGGAGCCCTTCGTGACCGCGCAGTTGTACTACTCGCTGGTGGGCCGCGAACTGGAACACGGATGGATCGACCTGGCCAAATACTCGGGTCTGGGCATACTGGTCTGGAGCCCGCTGGCCGGTGGCTACCTCTCCGCGAAGTATGACGGACCCGAGGACGCCCCGGAAGGCACCCGCTTCGGTGAGGCCGGGCAGTTCGTGCCCTTCGACTGGGACAAGGGACGGCCGGTGCTCGAGGCGCTCAGACAGGTCGCACAGCGGCGCGGCGTGACCCCCGCCCAGGTCGCGCTGAAGTGGACGGTGTCGCAGCCGGGCATTTCCAGCGTGATCACCGCCGCGCGAAGCACCGAACGCCTCGGCGAGAACATCCGGTCCCTGGACATCCAGCTCACCGATGAGGACCGCCGCGAACTCGATCAAGCCAGCCACCCCGGCACGCCGTACCCCCTGTGGATGGTGCGGCAACTCGATCAAGCCGAGGATCCCCGCACCCGCGCCCTCGAACCTGAGTTGTTCGAATCCGGAAATGTCTGGAAAGACCTTCGCCAGGGCGAGCAGAAGTAGCGCTGGGCGGCGCTCAGATCACCCGCTCGTTGCCGCCGTCCACCGGGATCTGAGCACCGGTCGTGCGCGAAAAGGCCGCGCCGCAGAGCGTGCAGGCCAGCTCCGCCACATCCCGGCTGGTCACCTCGACACCCAGAACGTTGTTGCGCCGGTAGGCGTCCACGCTGAGGCCGTAGCTGTGGGCCCGCTTCTCCAGCACTTCCGGCGTCCAGATTCCGGTGTCGAACACCGCGTTGGGGTGCAGGACATTCACGCGGATGCCGTCGGCTCCCCATTCCAGCGCCGCGACCCGCGCGAGCTGCGTCAGCGCCGCCTTCGAGGCGCTGTAGGCCGCCGCGCCGGGACCAGGGGCCGGAACATTCTTTGAGGCGTTCACGACAACCCGCCCGCCCTTCGGGGCGAGTTTGAGCAACGGATGGGCCAGCCGCAGCAGCGTCAGGTTGGAGGTGAGATTGACGCCCAGCACCCGTTCCCATTCGGCGGTGTTCAGCTCGGCAATGCTGCGGCTGGCCGGGAAGACGCCCGCGTTCAGGATTAGCATATCCAGTCCGCCGAACTGCCGTGCCGCGCGTTCCAGCGCTGCTTCGACTGCCACTTCGTCGGTCAGATTGACCTGGAGGCCCAGATACCCGGCAGTGGAACTGACCTGCGCGACGGTGTCCTGAATGTCCAGGCCGATCACGGCTGCGCCCCGCTTCAGGAGAGCGTCGACGCAGGCCCGCCCGATTCCTGAGGCCGCTCCAGTCACCAGCGCGACCTCACCGCTGAACTCGGCTGAAAGCGGCCCGTTTTGCAGTTTGGCCTGCTCCAGCGACCAGTACTCGACCTCGAAAATGTCGGCGGCGGGCCGGGGCCGCCAGCCGCCCAGCGCGTCGGCCCGCTGAATCATGGCGAGAGTATGCCGGGCGATGTCTTCCACGATGCGTGCCGCCGAGGCGCTCGTGCCCACTGCGCCCAGACCAAAGGCCGGGTCGAGCACTACCCTGGGCGCGGGGTCGAGCATGGTCAGCGGGGTGGCCGAGCGCGGCGAGAGGGCCGCGAACTCCGAGCGGATAGCCTGCGCGTAGGCCTCCACATCTCGCCCGATCAACGGCAGGCGGCGGGTCCGGATGACGTGATCGGGGGTGGCTGGCCCCAGACCGGCGAGCGCGGGGAGGTCGGCCCGCTGCGCGTAAGCCATGGCAGCGTCGTCCTGGTGGGTCATCAGCAGCATGGGGCGGCCAGCGACGTGGGAAACATCACGCCGCAGGGCCGCGATCTCCTGCCGGAGTTGAGGAGCGGGCGGGGCCACCGGCACGGCGACGGGCAACGTGACGTGCCGGGCCAGGTATTCCTCGGCCCGACTCACCAGGGCGATCATTCGCTCGTAAGCCTCCTGCGCGGTGTCTCCGAAAGTGAACAGGCCGTGACCCAGCAGTGCCAGCCCGACCGTGCTGGCACGCGCCTGCTCGCGGTAGAGCTGCCAGGCCGAGCGGGCCAACGCGAAGCCCGGCATCACGTAGGGGACGATCAGCACGTCCTCGCCGTACAGCTCGCTGACGAGCGCCTCGCCGGAGGGGGTGTTGCTGAGAGTGACAAAAGCGTCGGCGTGGGTGTGATCGACGAAGCGGGCGGGCAAAACTCCGTGCAAAATCGCCTCCACCGACGGAGCGGGGGCCGCAGGGTCGAGCTTGGCGAGGCTCAGCTCACGCGCCATGTCGAGGTCACTGAGTGTTTCCAGTTCGGCCAGTCGCCGTAGGGCATCCAGGCGCAGCGGTGTGAAGCCGCGTTCAGTGATGGTTGCCAGATCCCAGCCGCTGCCCTTGACCCACAGGGTCTGAACCTCATCACCCAGCAGCGTGGTTTCCACCGTTTTGACGCTGGTGTTTCCGCCGCCGTGCAGCACTAGGTCCGGCTCTCGGCCCAGCAGACGCGAGGTGTAGACCCGCTGGCCCAGCGCCCCGGCGGCAGCGGCGAACTCGCGCTCTTCCCAGAGACTGTTCACGCTTTGACGGCCTGTAGGCCCGGTCCATACGGCGGGTAGATGATGCCCTTCTCGGTGATGATGGCGGTCACGTACTCGGCGGGCGTGACGTCGAAGGCCGGGTTGAAGACGTCCACGCCGTCCGGGGCCATCAGGACGCCGCCGTGGTGGGTGACCTCGTGTGCGCCGCGCTGTTCGATTTCGATGTGGTCGCCATCCGGGGTGCCGAGGTCGATGGTGGAGGTCGGCCCGGCCACGTAAAAGGGGAGGCCGTGGGCGCGGGCCAGCAGCGCGACCCCGTAGGTGCCGATCTTGTTGGCCACATCGCCGTTGGCCGCGACCCGGTCACAGCCGACGATGACGGCCCCGACCAGCCCCTGACGCATCACGACCGCCGCCATCGAATCCGTGATCACCGTCACCGGCACGCCCGCCTCGCGGAGTTCCCAGGCCGTGATCCGCGCTCCCTGAAGCAGCGGGCGGGTTTCGTCGGCGAAGACGCGCAGGGCCTGCCCCCGCTCGCTGGCGACGTAAATGGGCGCGAGGGCTGTGCCCAGACCCACGGTGGCCGCGCTGCCCGCATTGCAGTGGGTGAGGACGCCGCTCAGGCCGGTCAACAGGTCTGCGCCGTGTTCACCGATCAGCCGGGTGGTGGCCTCCTCGTCGGTGCGCAGCTGTATGGCCGCGTCGAGCAGCGCTTGTTTGAGCTGCGCCGTGCTGCTACCTGTGGCCAGTGCCTGTGCCGCGCAGCGGTCGAGCGCCCAGCTGAGGTTGACCGCCGTGGGCCGCGCTCCCGCCAGGTAAGTGCGCGTTTCCTCAACTTTCGCCTCAGCTTCGGGCCGGGGCAGGTCGTCGCTCAGCCCGCGCACGCCCAGCCATAACCCAAAGGCCGCCGCCACCCCGATGGCCGGTGCCCCGCGCACCCGCAACATGCCGATGGCCTCGTGCATCTGGGCGGCGTCCTCAATGATCAGGCGAACTTGCTGGCCGGGCAGCAGCGTTTGGTCGAGCAGGCTGACCTCGCGGCCATCAAAGCTGACGGTATCGACTGGCGTGATGGTGTTCATGTTTCTCCTTGTTGCAACGGTTGCAAGGCAGCGTAGCCCAGTTCAGACCAGACTGCGTGCTCAAACTCATCGTAGGTTCGCAGGGCACTGGCCTGCATGATCAGCTGGCGGCCCAGTTTCAGATTCTGCTGACCGGCGCTCAAGCGGGCCGCATCAGGTTGAAGCGAGTCGTAGTCCAGCACGTGCGCGAACCCCACTGTCCGGCGGATCAGTTCGCAGCCCGCGTACCCGGCCGCGTCTTGCAGCACCGATGTCAGTAGAGCGTCCTGAAAAGCGCCTTCTCGCCAGGACGGACTTTGAGCGCTGCCCAACCGCTGCCGGAATTCAGCTTCGAAGGTGGTCCAGCAGCTCCGCATCTGACGCCGCAGGAAGGTGTGCCGCGCCTGACACTCGGCTGGATCTGGAGCATGGCCCGCCTGTGAAATGGCGGCCAGCACTAGATTGGCCAGAAACAAGCCGATATCGAAGCCCATGGGGCCGAAGAAGGCGAATTCGGAGTCGATCACGCGGATGTTGCTCAGCCCCTGGGCGTCAGGTGCGCTCGCCATGATGCTGCCGGTGTGCAGGTCGCCGTGAAGGAGAGCCTGCCCGCAGGTCATGAAGCGGTGCTTGAGGCGTGCCACCTCTGTCCGGAGCGGGGCATCTGCCTGAAGATCGTTCAGATCCTTCTGAAGCTCAGGCAGGTAAGCGTTGCGGTTGGGCGGCGGATAAAACGGCTCGGTCAGCACCAGCATCTCGGTCAGGTCGCACAGCTCGACGTTCTGGAACTGGGCGCTCAACTGACGTCTGGCTGTGCTGCCCAGCGCAAAATCGCTGGATTCATAGAACGTAGCAGCCAGAAACCGTCCGATGGTCTCGCCGAGATTCTCCAAGCGTATTCCGGCAATCATCGGTGCGCGGATCACGGTGTGTTCACGCAGATCTTCCATGACGTTCACGGCCATCTCGTGATCGTGCCAGAGCGGGCGTGGCACCAGACCGGGGGCTGCTGCATGCTGGCGGGCCAGCGAGCGGGCCTCGAAATCGGCCCGTTCCTGCGAGAGGGGCCAGACCTCGCCCGCGACCCGCAGGTACGGCAAGCCCTGCTTGACCAGCACACTGCGCGGGCCACTGACTTCTGCGACCCGGAAGACCGCGTTGAGATTGCCGTCGCTGATCTCCTGGGCGGCCAGCACGCCGGTCACGTCCAGCAGTGAGGCGGCCTCGGTGCGCGACTTGACGTACGCCACCACTGAACGCAGATTTAGGATGTGATAACTCATCTGACCTCCAGACAACAAAGTGGGGGTGGAGACCGAAGTGCAGTGGCGCTCATCCTCCCGAACCTTGGTCGTTTGCCGCCAACCGACCAGCCCTCCCCGGCTCAGTCCTCGACGAGATCATGCAGGGTCCGAAGATCTGGCGGTTCCAACTTGAACTCCCGGAAAGCCACGTGGAATCCTTCACGTTTGGGGCTGCACGCCATGACGCCTGCACGCGCGTCCCGCGATGGATCAAAGTATGCAACCCGCTGTAAGACCCACCGCCGAGAAGCGGTGTCCCGCGCGTGCATGATGACAGCGTCGCCTCGCCGGATCATCCGGAACGCGTATTCCGGCGCTTGCGGCGCGGGCTGTACGCTCCAATCGGACTTGCCGTGGGTCATGACGGCGCTCCACTGCAACACGCCGACAAACTCCACGCCGAACTTGAGCCACTCGGTTTCGGAGGCGCGTAGCATCAGGCCCGCATGGTCGTACAGCTCGGCGAAGTCGCCGCGCAGGGTGACGGTGAGTGTGAATTCAAGGGGTGCGTCTGCCAGAAAAGCGTGTCCGTCATCCTTGATAAATCCGTACTGCGTTTCGCGCCAGAAGTCCGTTTCATTCGCGGTGGTGACTTCCAGCACGCCGCCTGCGCCGATGTGAAACTGCGGAATAGCAGAAAGCCAGTCCAGCGATGCCCATTGGTTGGTCATGCCACATGATAAAGCCTGATCTTTGGCGTGAACCCGAAACGGTCGTGTTGCCTTCACTGGGTCGGGTGAGAAGCCGCGCTGAAGCCGATCTACTTCTCCGAGAACTTCTCCCCTTGGTGGCGGCCTCCGGGAACACGTCACTGCCAATATCTTTCCCCCGCGCAGTCCCGGCACAGCACAACCTCTCCATGTCGCACCTCGCGCTCGTTGATAATCTCCTCGCTGCACCTGTCACAGAGGACGCGCTTACCGTTGACGCTGATCACGGCCGCTAGATCGAAGGTCAGGCGCACAGGCGTGACGGTGAACAGTTCCTGGTCACTCCAGGTCTGGTAGGCGTCCATGTAGGCGTCCCAGCGCTTCTCGCCTTCCACCCGGCCCGCCCGCACCCGTATCCTCAAATCGGTGTGGGGCGCGATTCGAATAGCCTGCCCCGTCCGAACTTTCACGAACGTCGCGGCCACCTTGCCGTGATCAAGCAGGCGCAGCGTGCGGCGGCCCAGCCAGCAGCCTGTCGCCACCGAGAGGCCATCGGCAAAGCAGCCGTCTGTCTCGGCCAACACCATCAGCTTCTTGTCGGTGCGCGGTACGGTCATGCCTAGCTGTACTTTGGGGATATTCAAGGCCCACTGAATAGTGGAATGAACCCCCTAGAGAGGACCAACGGCCAAGCCACTTCGCCCCGACCAGCCGTTAGGCTGATCACAGCGCGAAGGAGCATTCATGCCAGGAC
>NZ_VKDB01000040.1 GCF_007280555.1 Deinococcus detaillensis
TAAGGTTAGAAGTAACGTTAAAAGTGACGTTAAGGTTAAGGGTTGAGTATGGCGCTTTCACGACCACCAGAGCGGAAAACCGTGACTATCAACTCATCCAAGTTAACCAACGAGCGGGATATTAGAGACTTTATCAGCAAAGGCGGCACCGTCCCAGGCGACCATGACGCTGACCAGGACGAGGCGAAGAAAGTACAGTTACGGCTTTATCCAGTCACCATTAGTGATATTGACGCGGCCCGCGAGAAACGGAAGAAGGGCAAAAAGCTTTCCCGTCACGCCTGGATTCTGGCTGCGATTGAAGAGAAGCTAGTGCGCGACGGCTAGCGGTGATAGTCGCGCTGATCTCGCTGTAAGAATGTAGTCAAGTCTCAACTCAAAGGCGCGAGGGTGAGCGTCACTGTATGCATCCTTTCTGTATTTACTGATCCACCAAAATTTCCTATTGCCAAATTACCTTCTTCATCGACACTGACCTCAAAGACCAGCTTACCGCCGCGAGATTGATAGGGAAGCAAACCAGAGAGCTGCGCCCACTCTGCCGCGCCGATGCGGAGCGCGTCCAGTCCAGTGATCAGTGCATATTCCATGTCATTCACAGCTTTCGTGAAACTGGCTTGGTGAGTTTTGCGTTCCCAAGAGAGCGAAAGCGTTTGTGTTTGAGCGTTACTGTAATTGCCTTCTAGCGTGATGAGCTTCCATTCAACGCCACCCTTTACTGCTTCGCCCAGTACGGTTTTTAGCTCAATATCTATCTGCTGGACGATCAGCACATTATTATTACTGTCGTTCTCCCGTTCGAAATCTTGGGCAATGGTTTTTTGAACTGACCCTACAAACTCCAGCACCGATACTGCGCTATTGGACATGGGTATGCTCCTCCGGTGGCCTTGACTGTCAGAAGCCATGCCGCAGACCAAGGGGCACAGCCAGGCAACGCATGGGAGTGTGAAGCTTCCCAGTGAGCAGGGTCCTTAGGTACATACACCTTACACAAATCGGCGTGACCGCGTCGATGGGCAGACGGGCCAACTCTGCATGGTCAAGATGATGAATGCGCTAACCTAAACTCAGCAGTCTCACGGCAAAAGCGAACGTCACCCACTCCCGCAAAAGAAAAGGTGACGTTCAAGCAGCCAGGGGCGACCCTGAGCCACTAGTTTAACCTCTAGCGGCCAGGGTACAAGGGGCAATAGCTTGCACTCTCTCCTCACCGAAGTTTTAGACCGCGCCCGCGCCGCCGTCCTGAGCAACGCCGCTCAGCTTCCCACTGCGCCTCAGCAGCTCACCAAATGGCAAACTCAGACTCGCACTGAGAACGCCGCCCGCGCCGCGCCGCTGCTCTCTTTACGACCTACAGAGCCGCCGCCGCCGCGAATGCTGGCGAGTTATCCCGACGCGACCACCGTGCAGGCTGAGCGCACGCTGACGAAGGGACAAGCCCGCTTGTGGGTCATCCTGCACCGCCTGGCTGTGGACGTGGGTAGGGAGCGCGGCTACACTGCCACGCCTCACCACGTCGCCTACCACTGCCCCGCATTGACCATTGCCGGGGCGCTGGGCTACACCGACCGACACATTCGCACCCTCGCAGCTGGCCTTGAGAGAGCTGGCTTGTTGGACTGCGGCGGCCACGCGCAACAGATCGGAGCGCGGAGCCTGTACGACGGGACGTTGTGGGGCGTGCTGACCGTGGCCAGCTCAGAGCCACCGCGCCTGCGGGCCGAGGACTGGCGGCATAATTGGCGACCCGACTTTGGGGATGATGTGGTCGGCAAAACCGGAGCCGCCGCCGAGACTTCCGAACTACTTTCTAAGAGCGCGGAACCTGAAGAGCACTACAGGGCCGCAAAACGCCGTGCCGCTGCTCCAAGCGCTTCAAGCGCCCCGCTATGTCCCAGTTCGGAACAAGTCAACCCGGCAAGCTTTCGAGGCGTCATAGACGGCATTGCGGCGCTCTGGCGGCTGCACAGCAGTAAGCGCCCACGAGCGGTTGGAGCGCTGGCCTCACAGATCGCCGGGGCGTTGGCTGAGCCGGAGCGTCGCCGCTACTGGTGCCAAGTGCTTTGGCAAGCGCTCACCGCCCAGGACGCAGGCGCAATAGGTGGACTCAGCGCCCTCACCGCCCAATTCGACCGCCTCGCGGTTGATCTGCGCGAGAACGCGCCGTGGAAGTCGCCAGGGGCCATCCTTGCGGCCCGTTGGAAGGGGGCACAATGAACGGAATCGGCCAAATTTAGAAGACCGCTTCAAGCTCTAGTGGCCCTAACCAGCGTCGAGATCGATGTGTCAACGCGTACAACTCAATTTCTATCAGGAAATGCCAGCGCTGAGCTTCCGTGCTTCCTGTGTCCTGGATTAACGTATCTCGCAGCGGATGATGGCTGTCGATTAGGTAGGTGTTCCGGCGGTGAAGGCGCTCTAAGAAGTGCCTTAGTGGAACCGCGTCCCACTTTCCAGATTCACCTCCGTTGCAAGAGGGGCAAGCTAGTACCAGATTCCAGACTCGGTTGAGATCTACTTGCGGGATCTGAAAACCGACGATCCAGGGGAAGAAGTGATCAACGTGGCAATTTTGACCACTGGTCGTGTCCATAGGCTGGAAGCAGTAGAAGCAGCAGCTTTTCTGGTAGCCGCTGAGGGCTGGCCGGAGGTGAGTGAGACTCTTCCGCGATTGATTGTGCCAAGGCAGCAGCACCAGGTCTTGGCTGTCATGGCCGACAACAATAGGTCGTGAGGCGGGTACTCCGAGATGTTTTTGAGTCCAGGCGTGTTCGACTAGATTCCAGCGTGCCTCAATTTCTTCCGCCAACTGCCGCTGCTCCAATTCGGTCAAGCGAAGCAGCTCGTCAGTCAGGGTGAGTGTGCGCCTCTTTTGTTTCGACCGCGAATAGAATTTCACGCTGCTCTCGCCTTTGGGGAGCCAGTGGAAGAGGTCGAGCACATAGCGGAAGGCGTGTTTGACAGTCAGGTCATCCAGCAAGTCGGCATCAAGCTGCCCGTTGAGATGGGCGATACCAGCTTTCAGAAAGAGACCATTGGTCATTGTGCTTTGCGCTTGACCACCCTTGAGATGCAGCAGGATGTGGTGGACGAAGAAAGGGGCCAGCTCCGGCAAAGTCACGCTTGAACGGCCCAACTGCGCCAGATCCAAGAGAGCGCGGCCAAGGGCAAACTTGTAGGAAGCCGTGTTGGGGCCGAACAAGATGATGCTCCGAAAATAGGTGGCGTCATCGGGTGCAGCACGGATGAACTCGCTATAGCCTCCAGTCGGTTCCGGCACATTCCCAACATACATCCAGGGCGAAAGTTCTAGAAGCGTTCAGAGCCGCCTTTCTGGGCCGTCACCAGTGATATCCAAAAGGAAGCCCACCGCCTCGCGAGCATCAGCCCCGCCTCCTTCTTGGCGATAACATCAAGGTGCTGCGTGGAGAAATCACCACCGAGTTTGTAAACTGTTTGTCTTGATCCACAATGTAAAAAATTCGCTCGCTAGCGGCAGCAAAAATGGAGTATAAATAGCTTGTTTTTAAGCAAGTGTTCGAGCAAACGACGTATCTATTCTGTGATCTGTTTTACGACGGTTTTACTTATATGAGTGTGCCAAAACCATCTGGAAGATCGAGCGAACTACGGAGACTGGAGAAGAATGACGCAAGGTATTAGGCAAGTCGAGCGACGGATCGAAAATGAAGAGTTGCAGGAAATGCGACTGAGAAATGCCAAAGACCGCGTGCTGGAGATGCGCACACGTGATATCCTAAACGCTGTTCAATCGCGTAGAGAGGTCATTACTACACATCACGACGACCCACGTTATGAAGATTTTTTCAGTATGTTAGATGATCGATGTAAAAGAATTTTCGAGCCGTTTCTCAGGCGTCTCTGCGCAATTCAGCAAGCAGATGAATTGACACGTTTTGAGGCTGAGGAAATGCGGAAGCGTCGGGAGTATGACGAAGAGTTGAAGACGCGTTACAAAAATGAATATGCTGCCATTATGGTGCAGATCGAGCACACTGAGGGCAGATATACCGCTACCCGTACCCGCGATGGGCAACGTCTACAGGGAGCGGGCAGCACGATGTCTGAGGCGGTGCTGAGCCTCGCGGACCAGGAGGGCGACTTTAGCTAAATCCCTGGTGGCGGACCCGCAGCGTTTTGAACTTGCACGTACTCGTGCAGAGGATTGCAGTAGTGCAAAAAACGCACTACTGCAATCCTCTGCACTGCGCCGCGCTTGAAAATTTTGACTATATGTCATGGCACTTTTTGGAGGTCAACTATGAAACTTTTAAGACTGTCAGAACAGATGAGTAAAGCGAAAGATCCGGCGAAATATTACCGTGCATTTGAAGCGGCAGTGGTGAGGAATGAGATTGTAGGAGTAGTAGAGTTATCAGAACGTGCTCGTATCCCGGCAAGAAAGAAAGGCGGTAAAGCGCGTGAGGTATCAGACTACGCTATAATGCCCTCAGAAGCGTTCAATGCATGGAATGAGCATGCATTATTGCTCGCTACAAGCTCTACAAACGTACCGAGTTTCAATGCCCTGCAAAGCGGTGTTATCAATTTTGAAGAGGCAGAGCGAGCAACGCGGAAAATGTTGGAAAAAAAGGCACAACGTGCAGCAGCACTCGTGGCAGAACGTAAGGCGAAATTGAGCAGAACGCAGCAGAAGTAGAAAAAGCAGATAGCACCTCGTGCACGGGATGAATTCTTATCCCGTGCACGATTTCTTTTGTAAGCGCGAGGTGGAAAAAAGAATATATGTCTCGGGGCGAGGCTAGAGAATTATGCTTACTTTCACTGCGTGGCAAGATAAGTGCTCAGGGATCGGTTTTGCTCCGCAAACCCTCAGCCCCGAGCACCTCTTGCCCTTCCAGGGGGGCATAAACGACTTTTTGGGATGCACGTAAATCGGAATTACCGATTGTGCCCATAGACTTATGTTGTGAAGCAGCAAGTTTCTCTGACTCTAGACGTGCGACTGGTGGCCGCGCTCGATGGTGTGGCCGCCACTGGCCAGGTCACCCGGAGCGAGATGCTCGAACAATTGCTAGGAGTGGGGATTGACGAGCATGCGAAACGCAAGGCGGCAGAACAGAAAGTTACGCTCTCGGTGAGGGTCACACCGACGACTGCACAACACCTCAAAAGCGTCGCAACGTCTCAGAAGACCAGCAAAAATGCGGCCATTGAGTACGTCATAGAGAGAGGTTTAGCGAGCCTAATCGACGAGAGCCAGACCGCCGCTCTTGGGGTGCTGTTTGATCGCCTGGAAGATGTGGCGCAGCAGGCACAGCAAGAACATAACCGACAGACGCACCGCCTCGCGCACCTCTTGAGTCGCACAACGCTAGAGGGAATAGCGACGCGCGAAATGATGACCGCTTTTCTGACACAGGTTCTCAAAATTGACGCGCGTCCGATCTCCGAAGCTGCCTGGACTACTGCTGTAGACAGATTGAGCAGCCCTTCTCCACAAATCCGGGAAACAATGCGGCAGATTTTGAAGGCGGTGACGCATGACGGCCAGCAATAGCCGCGAAAAATGCCGAACGCATCATCGTTACGGGCGGCATGGTGGAACGGCAAGAGTGAAGGGACGAGGACGGCATCAAGGTGTGACGACTGAACGTAAAACAGATGTGACGATGGCGGACAAATCGCGCTACAACGCCACTCGTTTCTCTAAAGAAAACTACGCGCTATACGACGCAGATGGAGAAGCAATTAGAGGCGGACATCAAGAGGCCTTTGCACAGACACGCGAGGCGGCAGATCACATTCAGGTAATGGCAAAGGGGCGCAATAAAGGTAGGGCTTACATCTATGACACTGAAATTTCTCCGGGCAACGGCAGGTTGAGTGATCAATCTGCACACCGCATAACTGCGGAGTACATCGAGGTGTTAAGGAGTCAGGGGCACCAGGTCGAAGGTGTGCAATATGTGATTCATCAAAATACACAGCACACGCACGTTCATCTGATGTTTGCGACGCAAAAAACTATTCAGAAATCTGATGATAGGTCGGCAAAGTACAAGTTGCGGGAGGTCGCAGACAGATTGAGAGACATTGACAAAAGTCTAGACACGATTAGAGAAGTTGTAGAAGTCCAACAGGATCACCTAAAGAGTCGAGGGGGTTGAGTATGAGTCAACATAAAATATTAAGATTTGTAGTTCCTATCGAAATTATTCTGGTCGTCGGCTATATTTTGAAGAATATTTATAATTCAGATACATCTCTTGCCAAATCTTCATCCTGGATTTTGATCTACGCTCTGTTTCATATCCTTTACTTAATTTTTACCAATTTTGCCATCTTCTTTCCTGACTATGGACGAAAAAATATCGGCAAGCCTGTGCGTAGATTGCCTCAAACACTCAAGACACTGATACCCCTTTACGGTGTACTGACGGTTCTATTTACGATTGATGCAGTATTGAATTTGAAACTAGCAAGTAATCCAATTACGCTTTTCCTCTCGTTCGCTGTCATGCCTTACATCATGAGTAGAAGTGTAAACAAACGATCCTTTGAAAACGTTTTGAGGATGGCGAATGCGACCAATGTGCCAGGTATTGCCGTACAAGGGCCGCAGAATGTTACCGACTACAGCAAAGCCGTGAGGCCCAAGTAAGGGGTGGATCATGTTTAAAAAGCCAACAACGGTTAATAGAATGTCACAGCCTGAAGACTTTAAAAACGCCTTTGTCGTCGGCACCGCAAATGTTCAATCCGATGGGAAACTGAAGTGGAAGATCGTGGCCATTTTTCCGAACGCGGGGAGTCTCAGGCAACATGGGAATATACTTGTAGTGGCTGGGCCAGGTGGAGGAAAAGGGAGAATAATCACGGTTAACCTGATAAGCTGGGGCCATTCCGCAATCGTGATCGATCTGAAAGGCGAGACGTATACAAAGACCGCAAATGCGCGTTATAAAGTTGACAATGGGAAAGGCAAAGTGGTGGTGTTAGATAGTAAGAATGGCACAGGTCACCGTTACAATCCACTTTCTGTAGTGAGTCGCGATCAGTGGTTTGATCTTGCTGCCGAATTAATCAGTGTGACGAATGGTGATCCTTTCTGGAGTAGCGTTGCCAACGACCTGTGGTTGGCGGCATGGTCGGCAGCACAACACGCAAGAAGACCTCATATGCCGTATGCCGTCGAGTTGATGAAATTAGACCTCTCAGATGCTATCTGCTACTTCATGTATTACCACAAAGACGATCCAGCGACGATGCAGCATCTACTCGACTTTCTTGGAACACGCCCAAATGAAGAGCAGATGGCAAAAATCAAAGGCGGGAACGCAAGTAGACTTCTCGAAAGTATGTGGAAGACAGTGAAAACTACCATGACTATTTTCAACGACACTATTCTTTTGAATTTAATGAGCGGTCATGATGTTGACGTTGAGGGAATGTTCTACAACGGAGGCATCACTACAATTTATGTAATCGTGGACGAAACGAAGCCTCGCGTTTTTGCCGCTTTTGGACGCCTAATCATGAAGACACTGGGTGACGCTCTCATTCGAGAAGGTGACAAGCAGAATGTGGTACGTCGTCCCATCCTCATGCTCTTTGATGAGTTCGGGCGTGTACGTCTCAATGACGTTTTTGATTGGCTAGACACTTTGCGAAGCCGCGACATCGTTTTGTGTATTTTTTTGCAGAAATTGAGCCAGTTTGCACCAAAAAATGGCAAGGAGTTCGATGAAAGTGATGAAAACAGTTTTCATCATTGGATTCTTTTTGCGCCAAATAATCCTTCTGGACGTATAGGGAAACTGATCAGTGGCATGTCAGGACAGACCACTGTTAGAGCAGATGGTGGAGTGGGGCGTAGTGTCAACATGGACGGCGATATCACGACGAGCCGCAACGTCAGTTTCGCCCGGCGTGCAGTTGTCGAGCAGGAGGACTACGAAACGTGGGGTGCTGATCAGGCATATGTCACGCTGCGGCAACTGCGAACCGAAAAGTACGTGGTCACCTCGGCCAACACAGATAATTTGGGTTGGGCGTTGCCCCCCGAAGCACAGCCACTTCCCCGCCTCTCTTCCTATGTGTCCCCCTTGATGCCTCTACCGTCTGAGATCGATGCGGCCACCTGGACTGCTGCACAACAGATCGTGGAGGAGGCTGGAGGGGATGACGCCGTGAGTAACGCCATGCGTGCGGCTCTCGGTGGTCTGGGTATGGCGGTGACGGTATGAGTGCAATGATGAGCAACATATTTCATAGACTCAAGCTGCGCCGCCAGACAGTAGACGAGCGTGCCGCCATGTTGCGTACTGGTGATGAGTATCGTCATGCCCACCGCGCTGCCAAGCTACTGGCGGCGTCGTGGTGGGTGCTTGCCTCGGTTCTCGTCTTTACGGTGGCTTGGGGAGCCGTGCAGACCGTGCGAAGCGTCTACGCTTACACAGACATCTTGACGCCCCGCAGTGCAGCGCTTTACAGGGAGATGCGTGATCGCCCGGACGCAACTTTGACAGCATCCCGAGCGGTTGACCTGGTGCCAGTCGATTGGGGTTCACAGACTGTCGATTACGCCTTGCAGTGCCGCAAGCGCCCTATCTGTACAGATCAGGCACGTATGGCCTTTACGTATTGGTGGAACCGTCTGCCTGACCTGGTACGGATACGGCAACTGGTCACAGGGTTCTTTGGTGGACTCGTATTCTTGTCAGTTTTTGTTTTTGTGTCGCAAGGTGATATTCGGCGTTGGGAGCAAGATGAGATCAACTTTCTAGGCCGTCAAGAACGCAATGCCAGAAAAGCGGCGCGAGGATAGAAAAAGACAACTTCAAATTCGGTAGAGCGGCTGATGCTTTTTCTAGGTAAGCTGGATCAGACCGTCACCATCACCGTGAGTAGTGACGAGCTACTCGCCGAGCAAATCACCGTCAGCGGTAAGTGACTCGCCCAGCACGAATTACGGTGCTTCAAGAGCTATGAGTATAATAGAGAAGACTTTGCATGACTCGTACAACTAGCGTCTGGATGACTCGGAGGAATTTTGTCGTTATCTGAAGCAAAATTGATAAGTTGGACAAAGCCATCAAGCGATCACGAAGAGAGTATGTGTGACCGCTCTGCTAGGATGATTGAATCAGCTCTTTGGAACTACGCACCTTTAGAGCAACGAGAATACATAGTTATCTCCCAAGGTTCTTATCACAATAATACCAATGTAAGATTATCTAGCGACGTGGATGTTTGCATCGCTTTTACCGATGTTATTCAAAGCAGTTATCATTATACGCCGGATTGGAACAGCCAAAGAATGGGATTTACACGCTCAGATAGGCTATTTTCGGATGATCGTGAGCTCATAAGAAAAGCTCTTATACAAACTTTCGGAGCCAATGGAATTAGGTCGGGTGGAAAGGCATTTGAGATACTAGCGAACCAAGGAACGCGAGTTAACGCCGATGCTGTGCCTGCATGGCGTTTTGCAGGCTGGTCGCCATCTGCCAGCGGTGATCGCCCAAGTAGGCGAGAAGGTGTTACTTTTTGGACGACGGAGGGAAAGCAGGTAATCAATTTCCCTGAACAGCACTACACTAATGGAAAAAATAAGAACAACAGGACTGGAAGGGCTTTTAAGCGTGCTACTCGGATTTTAAAACGGATTCGTTACGATATGTTAGATAATGATGATCCAATTGCTGACGGTCTTGCATCATTCACTATAGAGAGTGCTATATACAATGTGCCGGATGACACTTTTGATCGTAATAGCTGGACTCAAGTTATGAGGGATGTTCTATATTATATGGATGTTGCACTATATAACGGCAGTGCTTCAAAAGAGTGGGTAGAGGTAAGTGGTATGAAGTGGATGTTCAAAGATAATTACGGAATTCCTTCTAATTGGTCAGTAGCCAATCTACGTAAATTCACCCAAGCTGCTCGCGAATTGATAGGCTAATGTTATCGGATTCTACTAGAGATTTGATTTTGAAACTCCTTGGGGGAGTTTTAACTGTCTTTTTCTCCATTATATTTTCGCTTCAGCCTGGCTGTAATTTACTACATCTTTCATTCTGTGCTGATCTAAAGCCTAAGGCTGAGACATTTAACTTAGTAGGACCGATTTTTGCTGCGGTGCTTTATGCATTTAACCGTTGGTTCTGGCGCATGAAAATAGGCAGATGGATAGGTTGGAAGTCGCCAGACATTCAGGGAACGTGGCGCGGAGAGCTTGAACTTTTGCGACATCTGCCTGGTATCCGTAAACCTAACGCCCCTATCCCTATCGTTTTAGTTGTAAGGCAAGAGGCATTTCGGATACGCCTTACCCTCTATACAGCCGAGAGTAATTCATCTTCTTTGGCGGCAGATTTCACTAAAATCGACGACGAAAATGAATTAGTTTATTCGTATCGAAATGAGTCTGATCCTCGCCACAGGCTGCAAAGCCCGATTCATATTGGGACAGCTGTTTTTAAAATGTTGTCACTCAAGCCAGCTTCACTAATAGGCGAATACTATACGGATCGTCTTACTGCTGGACGTATGAGCTTGACAGAACACACATCAGATTTAGCCGTCAGTTTTAATGATGCTTCACAATTAACCTTTAAACTACGGCCAGTAATTCGGTAAGACTCATTTCTCTATGATGAATATTTGGCATCGAGGGTGACGGATTCTCCCCAGGCTGTTTTCAGCGCCGGACAGGTCGCAGAACGCGCCCCGCTATCAATCAGGCTGCCCGCTTAAACGTGTGGCCTATGACAGCGGGGCTTTGGACGTTCTGCCCTGGGCTTTCTGCTGACAACAACCAATGGAGAGCATCCGATGACCACCCCCAACACCAAGCGCATAGCGGAATTAAACGAGCTTTGCCGCCGCGCTCCCGGCCTTGCCGGACGGCTTTATCTCACCGAAGGCGTAGCGGCCTTACCAGCCTGTGACCAATCAGCCATCTGTGAGAAGGCGCAACGGTTCGAGAATTTCACCCCGGACAACGACCCTTACGGCGAGCACGATTTCGGCGCTTTGACCCATAGCGGGGAGAAAATCTTCTAGAAGATCGACTATTACGCCACGGATCTGGAGCAAGGCAGCGAAGACACCGCCGACCCCATGCAGACCGTGCGGGTGCTGACCATCATGCTTGCCGAGGAATATTAGGCAACGGGCCGCCTTGGTCGGGGCGGCCCTCTCCTACCTGCTCAGCCCTGAGCCTGCCGAATGGTAGCAACAGGCAGGTAAAGCTGTAAAGCCGGTTGCCTGCCCCGCTCAGAGGCTGAAAGCCATAGCGCTCACAGCAGTAGTAACCCTATGCCGAGTGTCCATGTCCAGGTGATCTTATAGGCCGCCTGGACGTGGATATTGCGCGTATCTCTACGGCCAAGCTACTCATAGTCTGTAGACTCAAAGTCTTCTAACCCAATAATATAAATTACTTTAAATCAAAGACTATTGGAAAACATGCCAAGGAAAGAGCTCCGTAAGCCTAGCCAATATCTTGTCGATATCTTGTCGAGAAATATTTTCACTTTACGACAGGAGCGTCACTTGTCTCAGGAAGAATTGGCTGAAGTTTGCGGCTTACATCGTACTTATGTGGGTTCGGTTGAGCGTGGCGAACGCAATATCACGCTGAGTTCACTAGAGAGCTTTGCTCAAGCTTTAGGGGTAACAGTCCCAGAGCTTTTAACGGAAATAAAAAATGACGATTGACTCATTAACTGAGGCACAAAGATTCCCAGTAGCTATTAGCAAGAGCAACTTAACGATATACGATAGTGTGACAATAGGTGATCCCGAACTTTGGATACCTATTTCAGAATTAGAGCTTTTGCTTGATGATGGGCTTCGAGGCGTCTCTCTTGCCGGTTTTGCAATTAGAACCCGATCTAAAATCGTTAAGGAGCATATCTGTCGAATTCTAGGCTACCCCATGCCCAAATCATTTATAAAGACGCAGCCTCGATTTCCGGGTCAAGAATTCGATGTTTATGTGCAAAAATCAAACAATTTGCAGATATGGAATGAAGAGATATCCCCCACAAGGCGCTACGTCATTGTAAGTGTGTCGGAAGACTATACGATTAGAAAAGTCAAAGTGATTACAGGGCAGATGTTGGCCCCGCTTGATACAACTGGCACTCTTACAAGTAAGTATCAAGCGAGCTGTATTCTCAGGGCCGAATCAACAGAACTGATAACTGCAAATGACACTGCTCCTATTAGCCCACTAGTGGATGACACTATACAGCCAGCGGATATTGACGCGCCTACTGATCACCCTACTAGAGGTAAACTTCTTTCAATTGGTTCCCTATATAAGATTCTCTCGCCGTTAGTCGGCCAGAGTTTTATTAACTTGGGTATAGACCAAGAAAGAAATAGAGGAGCTGAGCTTCATAAGCTGGTCTGTGAAGCGATTGGATATCCCAGATATCAGGACAACGGCCAATTTCCGGATATTCAACATCAGCTCCTGGAAGTCAAACTACAAACCTCTCCTACAATTGATTTAGGAGTCGTCCGGCCAAATGATTCAGCGCCCCTAGATGTACCTATGATCCAAGGGGTACAAGTAAGACACTGCGACGTAAGATATGCGGTTTTCTATGCCGAAATAGTTAATGACAGAGTAGTTATAACCCATTTCTTTCTGAGCACTGGTGAGTCGTTTTTCGAACGATTCCCTCAGTTCGGAGGGAAAGTCATGAATGCAAAGCTGCAACTCCCATTACCGAGTGGTTTCTTCGGAGTCTAATCCAAACGCTTGCCAGACCATTGTATCAATTTTAGCCTCTATAGCTTCTAATTCAGAAGAAGAAGATGTATTGTAAGCTACTTTGGCAAGAGCAGTAATCTCTTGTGCAATTAGGGAAGATGGATTGGGTAGAGGAAATTGCTCTACATATTGCGTAATGAATCTACGCCTGCCCGCATAAAGTTTATTATTAAAACGATGATCATAGAAGGCTTCTATGAAAGTTGAATTGGCTACAGCTGCTGCAAGCCACAGCAAATGCTCATCGGTTTTGTTCAACGGAGTTAGCCAATAGCAATCCCCATTGACAACTGTTCCCTCTAGATCAAGCCAGAATGTAGGTTTCTCTGAAATGTCCCGAAAGACGAGCTTTGGTGCAGCCCAAGCTTCTGGGTCCTGTGGGACCCATAGCTCATACCACTTTCTCCCCCCCTCAATAACATATGAGCGGTCTTCAAGCTTTTCCCGATGCCGTTCCAGATAAGCTTTTGTTTTGGGATAAAGGTCGAGATCGCTGGCCCGACGTTGGGCCTGCACCACTTCATGGGGATACAAGATAGCGGAAGATTTTTTTGAGTCCTTAGGACGAAATCGGCGGGAATTATGGTGTGTAGTTAAAGGCCGCAGCAGTTCTGGTTGATCTTCGGGGGCTCCCCAGTCACTGCGAATAAATATCTTATCGGCACAAGTTTTGACACCAACCCGAATCTTTCCAATGTCACGGAAAGCGCCCCATGTGTGAGATTTAACTATAGCTAACCATGCGTCACTCTTAGCCGTAGCAATACGCCAGAGGCTGTCTTTTCCGGTTGTATCTAGTAATCCATGTTCAACCTTAAAGTTACGGCCATCAGTAAGGCTAACTATCCCTTGCATAGCAAGGGCAGCAATAGGGCTGTCAGCCAGAGCCTGGCTTGTTTCCCTAGTTTCATAGATCGTACTAAAAAGGATCTCCGTTTTGCTCGTACTATCACTAATGCCTTCAGCTAAAATGACGGCGGGGAGTACGGCGGCATTAAATAGTTTGGTGTCCCCTAAATCCCATACATGGCGGAGTCTAAACTTTTCACGCAAAAGTTCTCTTAAAGAACCGCCTCCTTTAGTGGTCATGAAGCGATTAGATACAATAATTCCGGCCCTGCCTTTTGAATCTAATACCTGGGCAATACCAGCTAGAAAAACGTGATACAGATCAATTTTTCCGGATAGTCCAGAATTTTGAGACAGCTTTCTTGATTTATCTGCCCCCATTATTTGAGTTCTTACGTATGGTGGATTAGCAATTATAAGATCAAACTTTTTAGGGATAACGCTATCTGAAAATAGGCCTACCCTATCTTCATAGGTTGAAAATGCAAATTCTAAAAAGTCGGATGGATAAAGTCGGGTTTGTATGATGGGGAATGCCTGAGAAATTCTCGCTTTCGTTCTGTTAAGTGCTCTCGAATTTGTATCGAATCCATGGACTATGATCTTTGTAGTAAGAGGTACAGTCAGCTTTGACAGTAGGCTCAATAAGAGTTCACCTTCACCGGCAGCGGGATCAAGAATATGGATGGTTTTCCCAGGTGAGACTTGGAACTCTTCTACAATCTTTTCTGCTACAAAGTCTGCTAGTTCGATAGGAGTGTAAGTGGCTCCAGTAGACTTCTCCTCAGTTACTGAAGCGAAACGCTTTTCTAAAATATTGGGCTGTAACATTATTGTTCCTCAAGTCACAAAGGCGACGACATATCTAATGGCTACTCATAGTCATCTAATCGATGTAAAAAGTCAACAAGACCCTCTAGTATCCTCCATAGCCTCGGACGTAAATGCTCATATCGCTCGCCTCATAGAAGGAGTAGGTCTCAAGGTGGGCCGAGACACTATTCGGCATTCTGTATCAGTTCTGCCCAGGCCGGAGCCGCACAACGCGGTTAACCGGCCCTTCTTTGTCTCCATTCTGATACAAAACTGATACCTTCTGTCACATGGAATCCGAAGTCTTCACCCTGTTTGATGATCGAGGCCAGCGCCTCTATCTGACGCCCGAAGAGCGCCAGGTGTTCAAGGCCCAGGCCAGGGCGCAAGATGACCGCCTGGCCCGCACCTTCTGCTTATGCCTCACCTATACCGGCTGCCGCATCTCCGAAGCCCTGGAACTGACCCCGGCGCGGATTGACTGGCAGGAACAGGCGATCATCTTCCGTACCCTCAAAAAGCGAGGCCGCAAGAAAGAGACGACCTACCGCACTGTGCCGGTTCCCCTGGAATACATCGACGAGCTGAACTTGATTCACCACCTCACCGGCAAAGGCCACCTCTCCCCTACTGCCCTGCTTTGGCCCTGGAGCCGCATGACGGCCTGGCGACGAGTGAAGGGCGTCATGGAGCTAGCAGGCATCCAGGGGATACAAGCGACCCCTAAAGGGCTACGGCATGGCTTCGGAGTGGCCCACGCCTTACAGAAAACCCCCCTGCCCATCTTGCAGCGTTGGATGGGCCATAGCACCCCGACGACTACAGCCATATACATGCAGGCTCTGGGAGATGAGGCACGGCAGCTCGCCAAAGCGGTATGGTGAATAACGTTAGAAATAAGGTTGAAAATAACCTCATAAAAGACATTTTTTTTGACCTTGGAAATAACGTCATATTTAACGTCAAAGGAGGGCTAGTACATGCTGTATTTAGTGGGGGGGATTAAGGGTGGGAGCGGGAAAACCACTGTTGCTGTCAACCTAGCCGTAGGGCTGATGTTAGCGGGGCGGGACATTCTGCTTGTGGACGCCGACGACCAAGAGACGGCCACGGACTTTTGCGAATGGCGAAACCAGCGCACCGAGGGCAATGCAGGCTTTACCGCCATTCAGCTTTCTGGCCAAGCCGCCCGCAATGAGATTTTGCGACTGGCGGAGAAATATCAGGATGTGGTGATAGATACGGGCGGGCGAGATACCAACAGCCAACGCGCCGCCCTAACGGTCGCGGATGTCTATCTGGTGCCGTTCAATCCCCGTTCGTTTGATATATGGACGATCAGCAAGGTCTCTAAGTTGGTCGAGGAAGCCCAACACCTTAACCCCAACCTCAAAGCTTATGTCTTCTTGAATCGTGCAGATGCACGGGGGAGCGACAATGACGACGCCGCTGAGGCTCTAAAAGAAGTCACGGCGTTAACCTATCTGGATGTGTCACTTGGCAACCGTAAGGCCTACGCCAACGCCGCCACGCAGGGGATGGGCGTTATGGAATTGCAGCCGGAAGATAAGAAGGCGTCCGCCGAGTTCGCCGCTCTCTTCAACCTCATAATCGACTTTGAAAAAAACGTTGAATCTAAGGTTAGAAGTAACGTTAAAAGTGACGTTAAGGTTAAGGGTTGAGTATGGCGCTTTCACGACCACCAGAGCGGAAAACCGTGACTATCAACTCATC
>NZ_VKDB01000041.1 GCF_007280555.1 Deinococcus detaillensis
GCCGGGCGTTTGGAAGGGACGAGATTATTGAGCGGCTGTGGCGCGGCGAGGGAAGCGTGGAGCATAAAGTGATTGACGTGTATGTCAGCACCCTGCGCCGCAAAACCCACGACACCCTCATTGACACCATTCGCGGTACCGGCTACCGCCTCGGGCGCGGCACGTCGTGATGAAAACAGATGGGCCGGTTGCTGCTCCGTCCAATTTCTCTTGCCTGAGTTTGAGCCGTTGGAGCCTGCGCCTCAAACTCACACTGGGCTACGCGCTGGTGTTTGCTGTCTCCATCGTGTTGGGCGCGGTGGGTGTTTACGTGGTCTCCAGCGCGTCACTCACCGCGTCACTGGATCAGACGCTGCGGGAAACTGCTGCCGTCGCGCAGGCCAGTATTGAAACCCAGAACGGCCAGTCCTCGTTTTCGCCAGAGTTGAAAGCCACAGGCGACCTGACCATCGAACTGCTGTCTTCCAGGGGCAAACGTCTGGCCAGCATAGGAGCGGACGAAGACATTAAAGAAGACAAAGCCAAGCCGCCACCACTCCAACTCGGCGCGATGGGCTTTGACAACAACCGTGTGTTCACCCAACGTCTGGCAGGCGGACAGTATCTGCGAATCTCACGGCCCAGCGACACGCTAACAGAGCTGCTCACCGATCTGGCCCGCATCCTACTTTACGGCAGCATTTTGATGATCGCCGTAGCCTGTTTGGTTGGCTACGTGCTGGCTGACCGTGCCCTAAAGCCCGTGGACGCGGTAGCGCGAACCGCCGCTGCGATTGCTGGACGTGGCAATTACCGTGAGCGCGTTCCGGCGATGAGCGGCCACGACGAAATGGCCCGCCTGACCAACACCGTCAACGCCATGCTCGATCAGTTGGAACACACCATCGAGCACGAAAAACAGTTTGCCCGCATCGCCGCCCACGAACTCCGCACGCCACTGACCGTACTCAAAGGCCGCTTGGAACTCACGCTGGAGCGCCCACGCGACGCCGCCGCTTACCAAAAGGCGCTCAGCAGCATGCAGGGACGGGTCGACGCCCTCATTGCCTTATCTGAAAGTTTGCTGGCGCTTTCTCGCACGGACGCGCCCGCGCGACTGGAGCCGGTGGACCTCGCTGCTGCGGTGACCTTGGCAAGTGAGCAGTTCGGTGAGATAGCCCGCACTTCAGACAAGCGAATCGAACTTTCGCTCACCGAAAGCTGGGTCAGCGCTGAAGCTGAAGGCGTGCAGCGGGTCATCAGCAATCTGCTTGAAAACGCCCTCAAGTACAGCAGCGGTGAGACGGTGAAACTAAGCGTAAAATCGCAGGTACTCACTGTCAGCAGTGCGGGCGCGGGGCCTGAGCGTGACCAGTGGACGCGGCTGCTGCAGCCTTTTGAACGTGGCAGCGGCGTTCAAGGTATTTCAGGAAGCGGGCTGGGTTTGGCTTTGGTGGCCGCGTTGACCCGCCGCTGGAACGCAGAGCTAGTGCCGCAGTGGAGTCCAGCGCGTTTTGACGTGGAAGTGCAATTTCAAGCCGCACGGCCTCCAACCGGCCAAGCGACTTTGGTGCTGCACACTCAGCCCACTGCGCATTCAACGAAAGGCCAGATGCCGCTTTGAAATGGTTCAGGGTGCTCGGCAAAAAACGCTTGATTGTCCTGCCTGCTGCGGTGGTGCTGGTCTTGGCTGCTTGGATTAATCTACCGCTGCTGAGCCAAGTCTTTGACCAAAGTAGCGATGTGGTGGCCGCTCTGCCTCAAGTAACAGCTTTTAAGCGCGGTCAGCGACTCCTCGTTCTCTCGCCGCATCCCGACGATGAAACGCTGTGTTGTGCGGGCATGATTCAGCAAGCCCAAGCTGCTGGAGCGGCTGTGTATATCGTTTGGGTCACAGCAGGAGACGGCTTTGAAGTCGCTGCCGCGCTGAGTCAGCGTACCCTTAAGCCCAGCATTCATGACATGCGGGCGCTGGGCCAACTCCGCACCAACGAAGCTCACCGCGCCTCTGCGGTGCTGGGTGTGCCGCTGGGTCATACATTCATGTTGGGCTATCCAGATGGCGGTCTCTTTGCCCTGTTTACCACCAACTTTGAAGAGCCGTATACTGCGCCGCGCACGGGAGCAGCCAAGGTGTATGTCACGGGCGCACTGACACCGAGCGCTCCATTTAGTGGTCAGTCCCTGGAAGCAGATTTGGAGAAAGTGCTCAGCACTGTCCAGCCTGACTTGGTGCTGGCTCCAGCGCCGCAAGATTTTCACCCTGATCACCGCACGCTGTCGTATATCGCTCTGCGGCTGCTCTCAGCACGGCACCAAGCTTCACGGTTGAGATTTTGGGTGGTTCACGGCGGTCTGGAGTGGCCGCTGCCCAAGGGACTGCATCCTAAGCTCGCTCTCACCTTACCGCCGCTGGCTGCTCAGTTGCCGTGGACGCAGGTGACGCTCACGCCGGGTCAAGAAACCCTCAAAGCGCGGGCCACCGAGCAGTATCAAAGCCAGACCCGCATCATGAGCCGTTTTATGCATTCGTTTGTCAGAACCAACGAGCTGCTGAGTCCTGAAGCGGCGGCGGAAGAGCGGCTGTCGCCGCCGAAGACCTCACCTTGAGAAGACCGTCTAAGCCCAGCGGGGCGCTCCCAAGAACCCGTTGCCGAGAACCGCACCGCGCTGTAGAGCCACTGCGGATAAGCTGCTGTAGCGCTGAGGGCTTGTGGATCAGCGTGAACGCCGCGCTCTCTTTCCGCTTGCTGAGAATGGTTTTGAAGTGCATTCAATTGATGCTCACGGGGACAATGAGGCCGTTTCAGCGCTTGTACCTGCTGTACCTGCTTCAGCCGCAAGCCTTATCAGGTTCAGATCGGAGGTCAGTGCGGCAGCGTACGTATCCTGAAAAAAGCGCCCGCAAGCCAATTTCGGTTTGCGGGCGTTGGTGGGGAATGGAGGAGCGAACTCAGCCCGCTTTGAGCAGGGCGAGCAGCTCTTGCAGCGCCTTGACACTCTGAGCTTTGCTGGGCGTGCTGGAGCGAACCGCCGACAGTGCCTGATCCGCCGCGCCGTCTATGGTCGTCCATTTGGCATTGTTCTTGGCAGTCAGGGCCTTGGCGTCTTTGTCCCACAGCACCTCAAGCGCTTTGATGCGGGTTACGGCAGCAGACGGCTTGCTGCTTTGAACCAGCCCCAGCGTATCCTCGGTAATCTTGATCAGTGGACTGAGGTCGCCCAGCGGCCCAACATGAACTGCCTTGTTGGAGACCGCCGCAACGTTGGCCTTGCTGACAGCGACTGGCACGGGAGCAGCCATAACACTCTTGGACATATCGAGCGTGATGTAAGGTGAAAATCCCCGCCACAGCCGCTGTCCGATGGTCTCGATCTTCTTTTCAAAGTCGCGCTGATCGGCGTAGGTGCGGTTGAGGATAATGTCTTTACCAATCGAGGTGGGGACGCCGGGCAGGCACTTGAGGGTTTCGAGCGAGGCCGTGTTGAGGTTGACCTTAGCTTTGAGAGCCGCGTCGCACTGCGCTTTAGTAAGCGGAGTTTCCGTGGTGGCGTTCTGGGCGGCGGCAGTCTGGATAGTGGTGAGGCCGAGAAGGGTTAGGGGCAGCAGAACGAGCATTCTAGGGGTGGTCATGATGGGTTTCCTTGGGGGTTGGCGCTGGGCCGAGAGAGGGCGGTGAGGAGAGGGGCAATAGCAGGTAACGTTGATTAAACAGGACGGATGCGTCAGGTGATTTCCGTTTCTGACAGGCGAATCTGGTCTTTTCGGGTCAGGCTTAGGTAGATCACCACAGCCAAAATGGCCACCAAGAAGATGACGCTGGTCGTCACCGTGCCCAGTTCCAGCCCACCTACGTCCTTGGCCTGCGACATGTAATCGCCGATAGACGCGCCGAGGGGCCGGGTCAGGATGTAGGCGATCCAGAAGGTGGCGATGGCGTCAAATTTCACGGCGAAGTGGGCCAGCGTGACTGTGCCAATCAGTCCGGCGAACAACAGGGCCGAATTCAAGTATCCGACGTTCAGGTTCTCGGAGATCAGATCGCCCGCTGCCGTGCCCAAAGCGAAGGTGAATAGCACAGTCAGCCAGTAGAACGCCTCGCGCTTGGCCGTGAAGATGCTGTGGATGGAGAGCGTTTTTTCGCTGCGGTACCACCCGATGAAGGTGAGGGCGAGCAGCACCGAGAAGATGATGGTGCTGGTCACCAGCGTGATGTTGAAGGTGTTGACCATGTTATCGGTGATCAAGGTTCCCACCACGCTAATCAGGACGACGCACAGCCAGTACACCCACGGTATATAGCGGCGTGCGCGAAACTGCATCACGAGCGCGATCACAGTCAGTGAAATCATCAGCGCCGAGGTGCCCACCAGTCCAAAGTTGAGGTTGGTGTTGATCCAGTCGGCAGCTGTCTCACCAACAGTGGTACACAAAATCTTGATGATCCAGAAGAACAGTGTGATCTCTGGCACCTTGCTGATCAGGATTCGCAGTGCGCTGTTTTGGGCGGGGACGGCAGCGGTCATGCTTGGCCTCCGCGCAAGGAGCTAAGGGCAGGGGCAAGGATGGTGCGGGGGTGCTGATTCATTGTTGAACCTCCTGCGCGGGCATTTGTTCAAAGCGCATGGGCAGTGTAAGAAAGTAAGGTATAAACGCGGTATAGCAGGGCAGCACGGAGCGGGCGGAGATTGCCATACCCACACATAGACGACAAATTGACGCCCCACCGATTGGGCGGGGCGCAGTACTGGAGCTGAAGAACGTCACTTCGACGCTGTGGGCGGTGTGCTTTCAGACAGCGGACAGTTGGCCGCTGAAATTGCCGAAGACGCCTTGAGAAGGACGGGCCAGCCATTTGGCGTGGGCGGCAATTGCTCGGCCCCTCACTGATGGCTGCGGATCAGCATGGACGCCACGTTTTCCTGTGATACCAAGGCTGTAAAGCGTGCCAAGCACCGCTGGGTTTTCAAGGAGATCGACGCCGCCGCGCTGCCAATAATCTACGGTGGAACGCAAGCAAGCGGCCACCAGAAACGGCGCTTGTCCGTCACTCAGGAGGAAGTGGCGAGATTGGGAGGCGCTCGTCAGCACAGGCAGGTGGCCTTCCGCACTCAGCCGTGCCAGCGTGCCGCCTTTCATCTGCGCTCGGCCCAAACTAAATGTGTCCACGCTGCGGCCACAGGCACGCTCAATGCTTTGAATCAGCAGTTGTTCGGCCCAATCCGGCAACAGCATACTCAGGCGCATCAGGGCATTTTGAAAATGATCGGCGGCGTCCAAGCGGGTGCGCTCGTCAGCCAGGATACTGGCGATCAGCGCGGGTGAAATACCAAACTGCTGACCCGCCTGAACAATCTCCCGCTGCGTTTGAGCGCTGAAAATCACCTGACGCAGCCGCATCTCGCGCCGCCACTGCTGCACCTGAGTCCAACCAAACATGGGCCAACGAGATTGAGTCAAAGTCTTCATGCCGCGCAGTCTGAGCCAAGTCGGTATAAAGGCGGTATAGCGTGACCATCTTCAGCGGTGCTGCAAGAAAAACGCCCCAATCTGCCGTCCTATTTCGGCATTCACGTAGCCGTGCGTGAGGTGCTGGCCGCTGACTTGCACCACCTCGACGCTCGCTCCAGCGCTGCGGGCCAGATGAGCCAAGCGGCCTCCATTTTTGGCGCTACTGACCACCGTATCTTGCGGGCTGACCACCACTATCAGTGGCGTGCGCCTGCCCACAAAGTGCCGAAAGTAATTGACTGGATCAGATGTGATGAGAGGCGCTGAGCCGTAAGCGGCGGTGATACTTTTTCCCCTGCTCACCGATGACCTCACTGCGTCTTGCAAGTTGACCCGCCCAGCCACCAGCGCCACCGCTTTGATGGGAATGCCCAGCGTGCGGCGGTAAGCGGTGAGCGTGGCGGGCAGAGCGCTCATAGAAACGCCCAATGTATAGACCCGCCCATCATGCTGGAAGTGCGGTAAGGCGGCTTTGTAGCTGCGCTGGATGGAGGACAGCGCCGCCGTGTTGCCCCAGGTGCTCGGCCCACCGTCGCTGCTGAGCAGCAGCACGAAGCCCTGCGTGTCAATGGCGTCCAGTAGGGTGTCAAACGGTGCATGTTGGATACCAGCGCTCGCCAGCCCGCCGCGCCCGTGTGAGACGATCACCAGACTGCACGGTTTGGCCCGGCAGGCTTTGGGGACGACGAGTTGCGCGTCGCCTGCTGCATCAGGCAACGTCAGATTTCGATGCCCATCCGGATCATTGACCCAAGCGGCCAGAGCCCCTGGTTGAAGCGGCGCGAAGGTCAGCAGCGCCGCAAACGACAGGCGAGTCACAGATGGGAGTAGAGACATAAGCATTCAGTGTAGAGGCAAAGGGTGAAAACGCCGTAGAGCAAAACGCCGCGCCTGAGCTTGCTTATACCCTCCCTATACCATTTGGACTTAATGTGAGTTGTGAAAACTTTGCTTTCTGTTCCCCTTCTCCTGCTCAGCATGGCGCTGGCCCAGCCTGCTCCCGGCCAAGTTCAGCCCCTCGCTCCCGGCACAAGGGCTGCGACGCGCCTTCAGACCTTGACCCTGACACCGCCGATCCCCGAAGTGAAAACAGTGGAAGTGCAGAGCAACGGCTTCGTGCGGGCCGCTCACACCATCTTGTTGCTTCCCACGGCGCAGGCCACTGACGCACGGGCCACCCAGTTGGCACTCCTGGCGGCTGAACGCACCTACCGCGCCGCGCCGGACTTGCTCGAGGTGGACGTCAGTGTTTACCGATCTGGCAATTACGCGGGCTTCGGGGGGCCGCTGCCGCTGCTGACCCTCTCGGTGCCGCGTGAGAGATTGGCTACTCTCAGAAACAGCATCAAGAACGATCAGTACGACCGAATTTGGATCAATCCGCAAATTGAAGCGCCGGAACCCGTCGGCGTAGTGGTCGAGGCCCCTGAAAAGCTGCCGGTGTTTGAAGGCACGCCTGCCGAAATCAAGGCTTATCAGTTGCAAAAATCGTTGGGGCAAGCCGGAGGTGGCGTGCGAAACGGGTTGTTGTTTCAGGGCAATCCAGCGCGGCGGCAAGTCGCCCTGACCTTTGATGACGCGCCGCACCCGATGTACTTTCCTCTGGTGCTCGATTTACTGCGCCGCGCCGGTGTCAAAGCCACCTTTTTCGTCATTGGGCGCAATGTTCAGGCGTATCCCTATTTTGCTGAAGACCTGATACGCGGCGGTCATGAAATCGCCAACCACACCTTTCACCATGTGCGGCTGCCGAGTCTGAGTTCAGCCCAGATCAAAGCTGAACTGAGCAGCACCAATACCTTGCTTACCCAACTCAGCGGTCAGAAGGTGCAGTATTTCCGTCCTCCAGGCGGGCGGTATACCACCCGCGTTCTCAATGTCGCCAAAGAACTCGGCCTCACCACGGTGTTTTGGACGGATGACCCCGGCGACTTTCAAAATCCCGGTGTAGAAACGGTGGAAGCCCGTTTTGACAAACACCTCAAGCCCGGCGGGATTATTTTGCTGCACGACAATGCTCCCGATGGCCTCTTGGCCCTCCCCGATCTGCTCAAGGTGGCGAAACAGCGGGGCTACACCGTGACGACGGTAGGCGGACTCGGACGTTGAGTCGTTAGGGTGTTTGCACATTGGTCTTCACAGAGCACTTTTTGGCTTCCTAAAGCGGTTTACAGAAGATGCCGTCCAAGAATCAAGAATAAGACCTCTCGTCCAAGCTGAGTCCGCAAATCCCTCAGTCTGCGGTCGTTGTTCATCAGACCGAGAGATTCTGAGGCAGGTGGACGCCACCCGGCTGCCTGCCTCGGTGCCGCAGCCCTCAGATGTTCGGCACAAGGTCAAAATACTCGTGATCCTCGTTTGCGCCGCCAAAGCCCTGTCCCACTTCCTTCTCGCTGGCAACGAATTCAACACTGCTGATCCATTTGATCATCTTGTACCCAAGTTGGTTCTCGGCCCGCAGCCTCAGCGGCGCACCGTGGTTGGCTCCCAACTGCTCGCCGTTCATTTCGTAGGCCAGTAGGCACTGGGGATGGCGGGCGTCTTTCATGGAGAGCGTTTCGTAATATTCCCCGCCGTACAGCCCTTCACCGAACGAATGAAACACCACCACCCGCGCTTCGGGCTGGGGCTGTACCAAATCAATCAGAGCGCTCATCGGCAGCCCGCCCCACTCGGCCACGCCTGACCAGCCCTGAATACAGTGGTGCAGCGTGATTTGATGGTGCTGACCCAGCGCCATGATCTCGCCCAGTGAGAGTTCAACCGGATGATTGACCAGGCCCGACACCCGCAGCTTAAATCCCTCAAAGTCTTCAGACAATAAGGTCTGCCATTCCTGCGAAGTCGGCAGCTTACCGTTGGACCAAAAATGTGGGGAAATGTCCGCTGTGCTGAATTCAGACTTGGGCGTCAGGGGATCAAGTGTCCGCAGAGTCAGCGTCCCAACACTGCGGTGGGCCGCCAGCTGCAAGGCACGTGGATGGTGCCAGGACACCCAGTAGGCTGCGAACAGGAGGGCGAGGGCAACGATGATGCCGACTGTGCCGAGCATCCATCCGGCGGGGCCACCGGTGTCTGTACCCATAACGATATGGTTCATATTTCGGACAACGCCAGTGGTGAGAACCAGAGCAACGTGGATCATCAAAAACACTGAGAAACCTACCATCAGCAGGAAATGCAGTGACCTCGCGCCCTGCCGCCCATCGAATAAACGTGGATACCACGCAAAGCGGCCATCCAGCGCGGGCGACATGGCGAGGCCGCTCAGAATCGACAGCGGGGCCATCACGAACACGACGGCGAAATAAGCGAGTTGCTGCAAGGCTTGATAGGCGTAAAAGCCGTCCGGCTCGGGAGGCAAGTGAAAGGTTGCGTAATGAACGAAGATTCTCCAAGCGTCAGGGAGAATGCCCCAGTAGGTCGGCACCAGCCGCGCCCAATGGCCCTGTGCGAACAGTAATGCTACATAAATCACGCCTGTCAGCACCCAGAACAGCACCGAGAGGAAGTGCCAGTGTCGCGCTACGCCGACGGTGTGGCGGTAGCCGGGTAGGCTCCATAGCGGCGAGATGTAACGGGCGTCGTCTTTGGCCGTCCAGATGCGGTCGGTCGGCACCGCCAGCGGCGTGAAGCGAATCCATTCCGAATTGGGGGTGCAGTCTTGGTGGCGGTACAGGCGAGGGTGATCGGCCAGAATCGACAGGCCGCTGCGGATCAAGAGAAGCATCAAGACGAAACTGATGTAATGCGCGGTTCGCAGCCACAGCGGAAAACCGGAAGAGCCGGGGAAGGCGCGAACTGGATTTGCTACAGCGGGCAGGCCGAAGAACCCGTACTGAATCCAGGCAATGATGATCGGCAGCGCGACCAGCATTGTCAAACCGATCAGCAACGTTGGCCGGATCCACAGACCCGGGCGGCGATCTACCGGGAAATGAACCTTATTTTCCCGTGGAGGTGTTAAAGGTGTCATTTTCTCCTCCTCAGCCTGCCGCTCTTTAGTATTCAGTTATGACTGAGCGGCAGACCCAAGCAGAGCAGCGACGTCGTCCTGATGCACTGGGCGGCTCCTCAAGTGGCTTGATCACCACTCTGATGACTTCACCTTAAATCTGCCGGGTGTGAGAAATCAGCAAAAGAGCAGAGCATTGGGTAAGTCGTTCAGGTCATCAGAAATGGCTGCCTAAAAGTGCCAACTCAGTCTGTTGTTCTTGTTGTGAACGGCCCTACTGCTTCACCGAAGGCTCAATAGGGGCGCTGCCAAGAGAGGAGGATCGAGGATCAAGTAAGATAGAACTTCAGAATCAGGGAGGCCGTTATGTCTGAAGGAAGACCCGATCGCCCATAACCCATCGCCCTCAACCGCTACGATCTGAAGGGTCAACTCGCCCGCCTGCGCAGCGACGAGCCCCTTTCAAAGTACGGACGTGATTCACTGACGCTGGTTCGTGATCCGGGCTTCACGCTCCTGCTGATGGTGCTGAAGGCGGGAACAGGCCTGCCAGAGCACACCGCCCCCGGCCCGATCAGCGTCTTGGTGCTTGATGGCTGCGCCGCGTTCACTTCTCAGGGCACGCAGCTTGACCTCGGCCCACATGAGCTGGTCACGCTGCCTGCCCGCGTCCCGCATGCTGTGATGGCGCTGGAAGACAGCGCACTCCTGATCACCATCGCTGAACCTGTCACGCACACCAGTGCTGTTGGTCTCGGGCGTGAGCAGCAAGCAGAGAAAGAGCAAGCTCACAAGCAGGATTGACGGCGGCCGAACTTTAACGCCGCGGACGTGAGGGAGATGTCTTGGCGCGTTAATGGTGCAGCACCAACGCACACAAGAGCAGTAGCGAGGTTGCCAAACTGCCCAGCGGCGTGAGCTCGGGTCTGAGATTGGCCGCTACGGTGTTGACTTGCACCACGAGCATCTCGGCGTGGGGCGGCTTCTGGGCCTGTTCGGTGCCCTGCGCTCCAATCAGCAGGGATGGAAGATCGTTTGACACGGCTGAAGCCAGGCGGCGATTGTTCAGCGGCAGGGCAGCGCGTCCAGCAGAGTTTTTACATCTATTACACATTATACCGGGCTTATACCGCCCTGGCCTACCGTCGGAGTCACGGAGGTCAATTTATGTTCAAATTCAACTCGTTCAAACACGTCTTCATTTCAGCCGCTCTGGTGGGCAGCTTCTCCTTTGCCCAGACGCCCGCTGCCTCACCCACTTCGCAGATGGCTCCAGAAGTGCATCCAGTCGGTGACATTCCCGACAACCAAGCATTCGTACCGTACCGCAACGCGGCAGGTGGCTACACGATTGATGCGCCGGAAGGCTGGGCACGCACCGTCAACGGCAGTGATGTGTCGTTTCTCTCCAAACTGGGCGAAGTCAAAGTTACAGTGACACCCAGCAAGGCCGCCCCCAGTGTCAGCAGCGTCCGCGCCGACACCCTCAAGGCGCTGGCGGGCACGGAGTCTGGCGTCAAAATCAACACGGTCAAGGCCATCAAGCTTCCGGCAGGGACGGCCATTCTCGCCAGCTTTGATTCTCTTTCCGCTGCTAACGCCGTGACCGGCAAGGCGGCGCTCCTGGAAAACGATCTGTACGTTCTCAATCACGCCGGGCAGCAAGTTCAGTTGCGCTTCTCCGCGCCCAAGGGGTCGGACAACGTGGACGCTTGGCGGCAAATGTCGCGCTCACTGCGGTGGAAATGAGCGTCATGGAAGCCACCGATCTCTACCGCTTCTACCATGTGGGTGACGAGGAAACCCGCGCCCTGCGGGGCGTGAGTCTGGACGTGCGGCCCGGCGAGCTGACGGTGCTCCTCGGCAAATCTGGCAGCGGCAAAAGCACCTTGCTGGCGTGTCTGGCGGGCTTGGACGATCCCGACGGCGGCGTGGTCAGCGTCAATGGGCGAACTTTATCGCGCCAACCCGAACGGGTGCGGGCGGCGCTCAGGGCCGAGCATCTGGGCGTGATGCTTCAGGGCGGGAACCTGATTGCCCACCTGAATGTGCTGGACAACGTGACGCTGACGGGCCGCTTGAATGGCAAGCCAGACGAAGACGGGGCCATAAAACTTCTAACTCAGTTGGGCCTCGCCGAGCGCTTACATGCTTTTCCCGCGCAGCTTTCCGGCGGCGAAACGGCCCGCGCTTCACTGGCCGCCGCACTCGCTC
The DNA here is from genome assembly GCF_007280555.1 of Deinococcus detaillensis. Classification (NCBI taxonomy): domain Bacteria; kingdom Thermotogati; phylum Deinococcota; class Deinococci; order Deinococcales; family Deinococcaceae; genus Deinococcus; species Deinococcus detaillensis. The sequence continues at coordinate 11,661 of NZ_VKDB01000041.1, forward strand.
ACCGCCCTCGCGTGCTGCTGGCCGACGAACCCACCGCCGAGGTGGACGCCCAGACCGAGCAGCACGTCATCGCGGTCATCAAGGACTTTGTGCGTCGAAATCAGAGTGCCGCCGTGATCGCCACCCACAGCCCCAGATTGGCCGAGCAAGCCGACCGGGTGCTGCGGATTCAAGACGGGCGGTGGCAAGATGCCTGAGGCTGAACGAATCGAGCGCCTGACCTTTGAATCCGCGCAGGTCTGGCCCCAAGCCGCTGAAACGCGCCGGGGCGAAGTCGCGCTGGTGACGGCCCAGAATCTCAGCCGCGAATATGGCAAAGTGGCGGCCCTCAAGCGAGCCAGCCTCAGCATTTTTCCCGGCGACAGCATTGCCCTGCTGGGCACCTCCGGCAGCGGCAAGAGTACCTTGCTTCACCTGCTGGGCGGCCTGGACCAGCCGACAGGCGGCGAACTGAGCTGGCCCGCGCTGGGTGACAGTGCTGATCTGCGGCCCAGCAAAGTGGCCTTCGTGTTTCAGGCCCAGAGCTTGATGCCGCCCCTCACCGCGTTAGAAAATGTGGCCTTGCCGCTGTTGCTGCTCGGCGCAAATCCAGAAGCAGCTAAACAGCAAGCCGCCGCCGTGCTGGACACACTGGAACTCTCGGCCATCGCCGGGCAGTTGCCCGAAGAACTCTCTGGCGGGCAGGCCCAGCGGGTGGCGGTGGCCCGCGCCCTGATCGCCAAGCCGCAACTGATTCTGGCCGACGAACCCACCGGCCAGCTCGACTCGGCCACCGCCCAGCACTTGATGGACGTGTTGCTCGCGGCGCTGAGTCCACAAACCGCGCTGGTGATGGCCACCCATGACGAGACGGTGGCCCGCCGCCTGAACACCGTCTGGCGCATGAAAGACGGCGTCTTGGAGGAGCACCCATGATTACTCTATGGTTGCGCGGCCTGCTGCGAGAACGGCCCCTGAGACTGTGGGGCGCGGCCACCGGCATCATGCTCACAGTGGCGTTTCTGGCGCTGCTGCTGAGCTTTATCGCTTCCGGCAACGCCAACATGACCCGCCGCGCCGCCGCCTCGGTGCCGGTCGACTGGCAGGTCCTGCTGGGCCAGAACACTACGCCCGCCGCCGCCGAGCAGGCCATCAAAGCCGCCACGGCTATCAAAACCCTGCTGCCGGTGCAGTACGCCGATGTGGCCAGCTTCACTGCAAATACGGGCGGTACGGTGCAAACGACGGGCGCTGGCAAGGTACTGGGCCTTCCGAACGGCTACCGCACAGCTTTTCCTTCCGAGATTCGCCCGCTGATCGGCTCACCCGACGGTGTGGTGATCTCGCAGCAAACGGCGGCCAACTTGCACGCAGCGGTGGGTGACATGATCAACATAGGCCGCTACGGAGCCGCCAGCGTGCTGGTAACAGTGGCGGGCGTGGTCGATCTGCCGCAGGCCGATTCGCTGTTTCAGGCGGTGGGCGCACCTAAGGGCCTTGCGCCGCAAGCTCCGCCGGACAATGTGCTGCTGCTGCCCCAGGCTCAATTTGACCAACTCTTTGCGCCGCAGCGGCTGGCGCGGCCCGACACGGTCAAGACCGAGCTTCACATTCGGCTGGCGACCGTCTTGCCCAGCGATCCGGGCCGGGCCTTCGCGCTGGTCGGCGCACTCGCCAACAACGTGGAGGCGCGGCTGTCCGGCGGCGCGGTGGTCGGCGACACGCTGGGCGTCACTTTAGATGGAGCGCGTGAAAATGCCCTCTACGCCCAGGCGCTGTTCTTGTTTCTGGGGCTGCCCGGCGCGATCCTGGCCGCGACCTTGACCCTCAGCGTGGCGAGCGCGAGCGCGGCCCAGCGGCAAAGTGAAGCGGCCCTGCTCAGGGTACGCGGCGCGTCTGAGCGTCTGATCGTCCAGCTCGGCGCAGCGGAAGCGCTGACGGTGGGCCTGGTCGGAACGGTGCTGGGACTGGTTTTGTTCGTGGTTCTCTCGCCGCTGCTGACCGGCGGCTTATCGGGCGGCTGGCTGGCTTACCTGCTGCCGGTGCTGGCAGGGTTATCGCTGGCGCTCTTGGCAGTGCTACTGCCCACTTACCGCGCGGTGCGCTCGTCCACTGTGGCGGCCCAGCGGCAAGCGGTGGGTCGGGTTGGCGTTCCGTTGTGGCAGCGCCTGTACCTTGACTTGATTTTGCTGGTCGTCGCCGCCGCCGAGTTCTGGCGCAGTGCGGCGGGCGGTTATCAACTGGTGCTGGCCCCTGAAGGCGTCACCAAGGCCAGCATTCAACTCGAAGCCTTCGTGGCTCCGCTGGCCCTCTGGCTGGGCGGAACCTTACTGGGCCTGCGCCTGCTGGGTTGGCTGCTGGGAAAAGGCCGTCTGACGGGTCTGCTGCGGCCATTCGGCGGCAACCTCTCGGCCACCGTCGCCTCAGTGCTGGAACGCCAGCGGCCCCTGCTGCTACGCGGCGCAGCGCTGGTGTCGCTGGCAGGCGCGTTCGCGGTGTCCACGTCTATCTTCAACGCCACCTACAACGATCAAGCGCGGGTGGACGCGGTGCTGACCAACGGATCGGACGTGACCGTGACGGGCAACGCCAACAACCCGGCAGGGCCGCATCTGGCCGACTTGCAAAAGCTGCCGGGCGTGGTCAAGACCCAGCCGCTGATTCACCGTTTTGCCTACGTGGGCGCGGACCTGCAGGACATCTACGGCATCGATGCGGCCCACTTCACCGATGTCAGTCGCCTCGCGGACAGCTACTTCAAGGACATCACGGCCACGCAGGCGCTGGACAAGCTCAAGGCCACGCCGAACGCCATTTTCGTCTCGCAGGAAACGGTCAACGACTATCAGCTCTCACTGGGCGATACCCTCAAGCTGCGCCTGCTGAACGCCAAAACGCATCTGTACAGCGTGGTGCCGTTCAGCTTGGCGGGCGTGGTGCGCGAGTTTCCGACGGCTCCCAAGGATTCGTTTCTGGTCACCAATGCCAGCTACGTGGCGCAGATGACCGGCAATCCGGTGGCGGAAGTCGCCTTGCTTCAAATCAGCGGCAACCCTCAGACCGTGGTGAGTGGAGCACAGCAACTGCTCAGCGGCGTGCCGGGCATTCAAGTGACCGATCTGGCGGCGGTGCGTGGCAAGATCGCTTCGGGTCTCACGGCTGTGAATCTGGCAGGCCTGTCCAGAATAGAGCTGGCTTTTGCTGCTTTGCTGCTGGCGGCTTCCACCGGCTTGGTGCTAGCGCTGGGCCTTTCCGAGCGGCGGCGCACCTTCACGGTGCTGAGTGCCCTCGGCGCGAAGGCGTCGCAACTCGGCGCGTTTTTGTCGGGTGAAGCATTGGTCGTCGTCGGTTTGGGCGGCGCGTTCGGACTGGCCTTGGGCCTTGGCGTGGCGCAGACGTTGATCAAGCTGCTTCAGGGCGTCTTTGATCCGCCACCGGAAGCCTTACTGCTGCCCTGGGCGTACCTGGTGGCGCTGCTGTTCTCGGCGGGCCTGAGTACCTGGCTGGCACTGCGCTGGGCACGGGCGGCCTCGGCGCGGCGAGTCACGGAGGTGCTGCGTGCGTCGTAGAACTGAAGTTCATCAGGCACTTGGAGCCGGGGCAAGGAGGAAGCCAGACACCCTTTCTCACGCTCCCCGCGCACACTGCGGCATGTCAACGTTACTCCCACTCCTTGGCCTGCTGAGTTTGGGCTTGTTGAGTGCTGCTCAGGCCGCACCCATGAGCGCTCAGCCTGCCCCCCATATCTTCGTACTGATCCTTGAAAATCACAGTTACGATCAGGTGATCGGTAACCCGAGTTTGCCCACCTTCAATGCCCTCGTCAAACGCGGCGCTTTGGCCCGTCAGTACACCGGCGTGACCCATCCGAGTTTGCCGAATTATGTGGCGCTGATCGCGGGTAGCACCATGAAACTCGAAGGTGACAATCCAGCGCAGTCGTTTACTGGCAATACGTTGGTCACGCAGCTGAGTGCCAAGAATTTGACTTGGAAAGGTTATATGCAAGGTTTGCCTCAAGCGGGTTCTACCGTGTATTTTTCAGGGTTATACGGCAAGAAGCACAACCCACTTTTACTGAGCAGTGACATTGCCAGTGATCCTCAACAAGCGGCCAAAGTCGTGCCGTTTGAGCAACTCGCTGCCGACCTCGATGCGGGTCGTGTTCCAAACTTCTCGCTCTTGGTGCCGGATTTATGCCACGACCTTCACGGCGACCTGCGCTGCTTGGGGCGGGCCAAAGTTGAGCGACTGGGCGACGCCTTTCTCAAGACGTGGGCCACCAAGATCATGACTTCGGCCATTTGGAAGCCCGGCGCAGCGCTGATCATCACTTTTGATGAGGGCGAGGACGAGCAGGGCGGCGGTGGCCGCGTACCCACCCTGATCTTGACGCCAGACGGTCCAGCCGGCGTTGTCATACGGATTCCGATTAATTCGTTATCTTTGGCCACTAGTGGAAGCCTGTCAACGCCTTGACCCGATCCTGTTGTTTTTCCAGCCAGCAGCATTGTGCG
>NZ_VKDB01000042.1 GCF_007280555.1 Deinococcus detaillensis
AATTCGGTCGTGAACGTTTTGCGGGGTGTCATGGTCGTGCCTCCTATGATCGAGGCTTAACTCCACCTGCGCAAAATCGACTGAACCCCACAACTCAAGCCGCTCCGCAGTGTGCCCGTGGATTCAAATGCAGAAGGGTAACGGAGACTAAGAATTTGTCAACTTCCCGCACCACCGCCCCAGACCGTGGCCCCATCACTCGAGCACGCGCACCCGGTTGCCGCCCGCCCGCTTGGCCTGGTACATTCCCTCATCTGCCCGGCGCAGGTCCTCGGTTAGGGTGCTTGTGTCCTGAATGACCCCGATGCTGAGCGTTACCGGCTCTCCAAGCGTAAACGGCTGCTGGAACTGACGTTCGCACTCGGCCCGCAGGCGCTCCATATCCTCCGCCAGCGTCTGGCAACTGCTGTCCACGCGAGTGACCACAAACTCGTCCCCGCCCAGCCGGGCCAGCAGATCGCCGGGCCGGGTGAACTGGCGCAGCAACTGTACGACGTCTTGTAAGACCCGGTCCCCAGCCGCGTGTCCGTGGCGGTCATTGACGGCTTTGAAATGATCCAGATCAATCAAGGCCATCACCACCGGCAGCCCCTCCTGGCGGCGCAGGTCAATCCACTGCTCGAAGGCCCGGCGGTTGCCCACTCCGGTCAGATCGTCGGTCAAGCTGAGTGCGCTGGCCTCGCGCCTGAGGATTTCGAGCGTGGCGGCCTGCGTCCGTAGCGCTGTGGCGACGTGTTGGGCTTGCTCGAGGCGGCCCAGCACTTCCAAAGCTTTGAGTTGGGTGGTGCGCTCCCCGTCGTGGCGGCGGCGAACGGCCTCCAGCAACTCACGCATAGCCAGGTACGCCTTGTGCGGCTGCCCGCTGCGGTAGAGGGCCTGCGCCCGAACCTCCAGAAAATCGTCGAGCATGTCCTGGCGGGTGGCGATCCAATCTTGCAAACTGTCCAGCAAGGTCAGGGCCGTGTGGGCAGCGCCGTGCTGGGCTTCCAGCTTGGCGTGGAAGAACTGGAGCGTGAGCAGGCTATCTAACGGTAACTGAGGCTGAGACACCTCGGCCTTCACAAAAAGCTGCCGGGCCTCCTCGAGCTGCCCCACCTCGGCCAGCCGCAAAGCTCGTTGGGCAACGGTTCCCACCCAGTACGGCCAGGCCTGCGTTGGCTGCAACAGGTCCAGAGCGTGTGAGAGCAGGGCGTCACTTCTGACGGTGTCTCCCAGCTCGTGGTAAGCCACGCTGAGATTAAAAGCCGCCAGTCCCAGCCCCGCGCGGTGGGCGGTTCCCGCTCCCTGGAACACGTCGTAGGCCATCTGGTAGCGCTGCCGCGCTCCGTCCGGGTCATCCCAGATCAGCAACACCCCGATGTCGTTGTGGGCTAGCCCCTGCATCTCGGCGTCACCCAGAGCGCTCCCCCACTGAAGCTGCTGTTCAAAACAGGCCAGCGCTTGGCGTCCCCGCCCCAGCTCCATCAGCACGTCGCCCTGAATGCCCACGGCCCTGGCGTGCCAGAGGGTGGGCGTCTCCGAGGGCCACTCCGCTGCGGCCAGCGTCAGCGCTTCCAATGCTCCGTTGTGGTTTCCGGCACGCCAGGCCAAGTACGCCTGAAGCACGCGGGCCCCGGGCCCAAGTAGATGGGCCTCAGCTAAGCTCAGGGCTATGTCAGGCGAACTCATGCGTAAGCTCCAAGCGCGTTCGAGGTCGTTATGCGTCAGCGTCACCCCTTCATTAAACTCGGGCCACACTGACTAGACTCTCTCTGTTAAGAGAATCACGCGAACTGGGGGCGGATTTCCTTCGCCGCCGTCTCAAAGCAGGCGGGCTGACCGACAATAGAAACGCTGCGCTGACCCTTAACGCCCAGCAAATCAATTTGGAACGCTGAGTAAGAAGTTGGAGAGTGGTATTTTTTATACTCCTCCTATGCCCTCTGCTCGGTCCCATCTCTCATTCCCACCCCACGGCGCTGGCCTACAGAGGCGATCCGGGTCTGCCGACCAGGCAAGGCTCTTCAGGTCTACGCTGCAAAGGATGGTCCTGTGGGGGAAGACGAGGCAACGTGCCTACGCGCTGGTGACGGCCTTCAGCAGCCGAGTCTGCCGGCCCAGTCCCGACAGGCCAGCAGACTGGCGGTGCCTGAGATGACGGCGGCGCAACAAGAAGCCTTTGAAAAAGTGTCTCAAAGCGTCATGGCGCTGGTCACGAATCTCGTCTTGATTCTCGATGCTGAAGGCAAGATCACTTACGCCAGCGAGAGCGTCCATCACTGCCTCGGCTACGAGGTCGCGGCGCTGCTCGGCCAGCCAGCGGCCGATTTCCTCACGTTTGAGCAAGCCGCTGAAGTGAAAAGCAATCTCAGCGCCCCACCCGCGCCGGAATGGCGTCAGTATCAAGTTCGCCACCAGAACGGCTCCTGGAAAAACCTGGACTTCACCTGGACCAGTCTCCTCGACGACCCACTGGTGGCCGGCGTTCTGGTGGTGGCGCGGGACATCACCGATGAAGTGCAAATTCGCCTGGAACTGGCCGAGCAGCGAAAGTTCTACCGGACGATTCTCGAAGATCTCCCGTATCAGGTGGCCGTCCTCGATGAGCAGGGACGCTATGTCTACGCCAACCCGGCGGCCATCGGAAATCCCGAGGTGCGCCGGGGCATCATCGGGCTGACCGACGAGGAGTATTGCCGCTGGCGCGGACACGATCCGCAAGTAGCGGTCAACCGTCAGCGCCATTTCGACGAGGCCAGCCGCAGTCGCCGCTGGGTCAACTGGGAAGAGATCATGCGCGGCCCGGACGGGCATCTCAAGTATCACCAGCGGCATTATCATCCGGTCTTCGGAGCGGACGGCCACCTCGACCGGATGATCGGGTACGGACGCGACGATACCGAGCGCCAACGTCGGCTGATGATGAATGCCAGGCAGACCCAGGCGCTGCGTCTGTGCGCCCAGGGAGCGCCGCTGCAAGAGATTCTGAATCAGATCCTGAGTGCCCTCGAAGCGTCCTTCCCGCACTCCCAGGCGACGCTGTGCCTCGGCGACGAAGCGCTGCCCGGCCCAGCCGCACCGGGGATGACGGCGGACATCCTGGTCGGAGCCGTCCGCGTCGGCACGCTCGAACTTCAGCAGCCGGAGACAGGCGACCTCGCTGAGGCCCAGCCGGTGCTGGACCATCTGGCCGGTCTGGCCAGCATGGTTATCGAGCGCGACTTGCACCTCAAGCAGCTTGAACGGCTGGCCTACGCTGATAGCCTGACCAATCTGATGAACCGGCCTGCCTTCGTCCGGGCGCTGAATCAAGCCCTGGCCAGCAGACAGCGCCCGTCGGTGGTGATCTTGGATCTCAAGCAGTTCAGGAACGTCAACAGCCGGTATGGGCACGCGGCGGGCGACGCGCTGCTGGTCGCCGTGGCCCGCCGAATCGAGCACAGTCTGCCGGGTTGCAGCGTCGCCCGGGTCGCTGGCAACGGATTTGCGCTCCTCATCCCCGGCGGCCCCGTAGAGACGGTCATCACAGCCTTACCCCAGGTTCTGAGCCAGCCCTTTGCCGTGCGGGGCGAAACACTTTACCTCAATGTTCATATCGGCGTCAGTTCCGAAGCTCAGCCGCAGGAAGACGCCGAGGCTATCGTCCAGCAAGCGGAACACGCCCTACGTCAGTCCAAGCAACTCGGTCAGACGATTTCGCTCTACGACGCCGAGGAGTACGCGGTCGAACTGACGGCCATGACCTTGGAAGCGGAGTTGCGCCAGGCATTCACTGACCGCCAGCTTGTTCTGGCATTCCAGCCGCTGGTTCGCGCCCGCTCCGGGAACCTGGAGGCGGTGGAAGCGCTGCTGAGATGGACCCATCCGCAGCGCGGAGCCATTTCGCCGCAGGTCTTTATCGCCCTGGCCGAGCAGAGTGACCTGATCCTCGACATCGGCGGCTGGGTGCTGCAACAAGCTTGCCAGCAAGCGGCAGCCTGGCCCGGCGGGCCGGTGCAGGTGAGCGTCAACGTCTCTGCGCGGCAATTTGAATCTCCACGGCTAAAAGAGGACGTGCTGAATGCCCTAGTGATCAGCGGCCTGCCTGCCCACCTGCTGGAGCTCGAACTGACCGAGAACATGCTGATGACCTCAGGCCGGGACGTGGTCGATGTGCTCGAGCAGCTCAAGGCCCTGAACGTGCGGCTGGCCCTTGATGATTTCGGGACAGGCTACTCGAGCCTCGCCTACCTGAACCGCTTTCCGCTGGACGTGCTCAAGATTGACCGTTCATTTATTCAGGGGCTGGGGCTGGAGACTTACGGTCAGAAAAATCTGGCCATCGTGCGCTCGACCATCGCGCTGGCCCATGAGTTAGGACTTGAGGTGGTGGCCGAAGGCGTCGAGACTGGCCTGCAACGCGAGATTCTCGTTGCACTGGGCTGTGACCTGCTCCAGGGCTACTTTTTCTCCGCGCCGATGCCGCTTGAGAAGGCGGTCACTTGGCGGTTCGGGAGCGGGCCACGGTCAGCAAAACCATAATATTCGCTTAAAGATTTGGCCTTTCTATCAGAGGCCCAGTTGCTTGGGCAAAAGCAAAAGCCACTCAATGGCCCGCATGACTGGACTCGGCCCAGTCCTCTGCGCCTTTGGGCAAGGTGAAGCCGAAGGTGGCTCCCAGACCGGGCCGGCCCTCTGCCAGCACCGTGCCACCGTGGCGGGTCACGATCCGCCGGACATTGGCTAGGCCCACCGCCGCCCCCTCGAATTCCTCCTGACGGTGCAGGCGCTGGAACATCGAGAACAGCTTGCCCTGATACTGCGGATCAAAACCCACGCCGTTGTCACGCACCCAAATCGTCCAGGCTTGCGGCTGGTCTTCAGCCCAGATCTCGATGACCGCTCGCTCACAGCTGCGGGTGTACTTCACGGCGTTGCTCAGCAGCGTCATCATCACCCGCCTTAGGAGGTTGGCGTCACCCACTACTGTCGGCAACTCGGCGACCTGCCAAGTGATCTGGCGATCCGGGGCGGCCACGCTCAGCTCTTTGCGGACCGCGTCTACTAGCCGTCCCAAGTCCATCCTGCTTACCTCCAGCGGCTGCCGGGACGTGCGCGAGAGGTCCAAAATGCCGTCAATCAGCTCGTTCAGGTGAGCCGCTGCGGTCTCGATGATTTTGAAGTACCGCTCAGACTTTTCGCCCAGCGGCCCCGGCAGTGAGCGGCGCAGCAGACCGCCGAAGCTGAGGATGTGCCGCACCGGAGTCCGCAGGTCGTGTGAGACCGAGTAAGTAAAGGCTTCGAGTTCCTCGTTCGAGGCCTGGAGTTGGTCACGCTGAGCGACGAGTTGACGGGCCTGCCCAGCACGCTCCAGGGCCAGGCCTAAGCTCTGCGCCGTACTGATCAGCACCGCGCGGTCGGCTGCGCTCCACTGACGTTGCCCAAAGAGGGGCACGTTGAAGACCCCCAGCACCGAACCGTTGACGATGACCGGCAGGGTCGCCACGGTCAAGAGGTGGCTGACCAACGCCGGGTCGATGTCGCGGGCGGGATCATAGTGATCTTGAAAGAGCGGCTCCCGCGTCTGGTAAGACCAATCGAGGCTGGGGGTCAGGCCGACCGGCAAGCCCGCCGTCATGGCGTCTTGCAACTCGGGCTTACCGACCTCGCCGACCTGAGCAGTGACGTGCCACTGCTCACCGATCACCTGCCAGAAAGCGGCGTAGCCCGGCGGCAGCAACGAGAGCACCAAGTTCAGCGCCCGCCGGATCAGGAGATCAGGATCACTGTTCATGCCCAGATCACGGGTCAGTTCGGCAAATCCCTCCAGCGCCCGGGTGCGGGCTTGGAGTTCGGCGTTTTGTGCCGCGAGCTGACGGGCGGTCTCGGTGCGCTCGAGGGCCAGCTTGAGACTGCGGCCCACCGAACGGAACACCGCTTTGTGATGGGGGGTCCAGCGCGGGGTGTTCTTGAGACCCAGCGCGAAGATCGCCCGGACGGTGCCGTCCACGTGAAGCGGGTAAGTGGCGACACGCTGATACACCTCGGTCATGGCGATCTGCTCCCGGGCCGGGTCCCAGGCATCGACGAACGCCGGTTCGCCGGTTTGCATCGGCTGGATGAACATGGGTGTGTTCAGCGGCAACCCGGCCTTGAGTAAGGCCAGCAGCGCCGGGTTACTCTCCAGGTCGCTGCTGTACACCTTGAGCTTCCAGGCCCCGTCTTCCAGCGTGTAGTAGCCGTTGGTGCAGTCGGGGAAAAGCAGGCTCAGCACCTCCTCGGCCCGCGCCGCCAGGGCCAGCACGTCCGTCTCGCCGTCGGCCAGTTCGGTGAAGCGCACGAAGGCTTCGAGTTCGGTGGTGCGGTCCTCGACTTGCTGCCCCAGGTTGCCCGCGAGCCGCGCCCGGTCGAGTGCCAGAGCGCACTGCCCGGCCAGCGTCAGCAGAAAGCGCTCTTCATCGGCGGTGAAGTGGTGCGGCTCACGGAAGTCCAGCACGATCACGCCCAGCGGCTGACCAGCCTCGACCATCGGCAGCACCGCGCTGGCCACCGCCGCCACGCCGCCGGTATGCCGCTCAAGTTCCGGGTAAGCCCGAACCATATCGCCGCTGGCGTTGAAGAAGAGCGGGGTGTTGGAGCGCAGGGCGTCCGTGCCGGGGCGCGAATCACCCAGGGTGCTGTCCTGCCAGACGCTGGCCTCGTCGTGACCCCGCCGGGCCGCGACATGCAGCCGGTCATCCTGCGCCAGGAGTACCGCGCCGCTGATGCCGCCCAGCGCCTCCAAAGCGTCACGCAGGATCAGGCTGAAGACCTCGGCCTGTGTAACGACGGCGGCCAGATCCTGGGTCATGCCCTGGAGGCGGGTCATCAGGTTGGAGGTCCGTTCCCGCACGGTGACATCAGTCTGGAAGCCCACGAAATGTGTGATTGTTCCCGCCGCGTCACGGATGGGGCTGAGGGTCAGCTCGTTGTAGAACAGGGTGCCGTCCTTGCGGTAGTTCCGCAGCACGGTGGTGGTGCTCTGGCCCTGTGTTAGGGCCGCATGGATCTCACGCCGGGCGTCCTGATCACGGTCCCCGGCTTGCAGGAAGCGGCAGTTGCGTCCGATGACCTCCGCCGCCGGGTAACCGCTGAGCTGCTCGAAGGCCGGGTTGACATAGATGATGGGCAGGTCCGGCTGCCGGGCATTGGAGATGGCGATGCTGCTCACGCTCGCCGCGAACGCTTGGCCCAGAAGCTGAAGGTCAGGCGCGGACGCGGGTGGGTCCATGGTTCCTCCTGCCTAGCGGGTTGGACTTCATGGGCAGACTATAGAGCCGCAGACGGTTGAGCTTGGGTGTTGAGGAAGCGCTCGTTTGCTCGCCACCTCTGCCCGTGTGCCTCAGTGCAGACCGCGCCGAGGAAGCGCTCAGCAGCTCAGCAAAGGCCACGTCACCGAGCAAGCGCTCCAGCACGGCCTGATGGAGCGTACCGGCGGCTGAAGTGCCCACGCTGCGGGGGCGGCATGGCCCGCTGGCTCTCCGGCAGACTGAACAGAAGTGAGTCACTCTGTCCTTCTTGCGTTACTCCTTGGCCCTGTTTGACTTTCCCTTTTTCGCACGGGGCCGCTTGGGTTTAGGCGGCGCGGGGTCTTTTCCAAAGGCGCTGGCGCTGATTTGCCGCCAGTACTCACCGTGGATGCGCAGATCAAGCGGCGTCAAGCTCTCCCCGAAGACGGGTTCGGGCCAATGTTGTACCGTCAGTCCTGCTCCTTCCAGAGCGGTGACGATAGCCCTAAACCGTGGGCTGGGGCTGGGCGTGGTGGCCACCGTGGAGGCCCCGTGTGCGCGGGCGAAACGGATCACCTCGGCGGCCACGTCGCCGCGCAAAACGTGAACCGGCAATTCCTGAACACACTCGTGAATGAAGGTCTGGCGTTTGGCGCTGATCTCCCATTCCTTGAGCAGCGCATCGTCCCAGACGAACATGGCAGGCCCCTTTGGGTAGGCGGTCAGCGCTTCATTCGTGGGTGAGAGGCGGTCTCCATGCACCCACACCACCGCGCCGGGAATGACCTCAGGGGTGAGCGGCGGCTCCCAAAGCACGGCTTCCAAGCGTGTGGGTTCCAAGTGACTGCTCTCGCCGGGCGCAGCCTCTTTATCCTCGAATAGACGCTCCGAGAGGGCGGTATAGGTGGCGTCGAAAGGACAGCCGGCGTCCGCCAAGGGACATGAAGCGCAGTAACGGTCTCCGGCGTACTTGACCAAGGCTCCCCGGTTCCACAGGTAGGGATACGCCCGCCAAGTGCTCGCCACCCACTGCCAGCCCAAGTTGTTGGACGACGGATCGCCGTCGAGCAGGTGCGTGAGGAACCACGCCGCCCCGCCCTGCCACCACACCCGGCGGTGGTGAACGACGTAACTCGCCAGCCACATCCGGACATGGTTGTGCAGGTAACCGGTTTGGCGCAGTTCACGCGACCAGGCGTCGATGCAGGCCGCGCCTGTCGCACCATCCTTGATGTCAGCCGGGAACTCGCGGCTATAAGTGGAGGCCGGTAGGCCGGTCTTGTACGGCTCGAAATCCTGCCAGATGAGATCGCCCACCTCGGCGTACACCCGCACGGAATAATCACGCCAGCTCAATTCGTTGACGTACTTCCATACCTGGCTGGGCGCAGTGTCCGGCGCGTGGGTCAGCGCCGCGTCCCGCACTTCGGCCAGCGTCAGCACGCCGTGGCGCAGGTAGGGCGAGAGGCGAGTGACGTGGCCGTCTAAATATGAACGGTCGCGCCCGTAACTTACCGGGTCAATGGCGGCCAGCGCTCCCAGCGCCGCTGCCCGCCCACCCCGTGCAAAGCCCCGGTGCGGCAAGTCTTGGGCAAAGATGTCCGGAAACAGTTCGGCTGGGGGCGTGTCCCGCAGGCTCGCGGGCAGTGGAGCAGGTGGCTTGGGCATCTCAAAGGAGTCTGCCATCCCGTAAAGGTGCTGATGGTGTGCTGGAGCGTCCATCTCCTCACGGCTTCGGCCTGCCAACGCAAGGTGGCCCGCTTTGACGTCACCTGAGATCAGCTTCAGAGCTTAACTGAAGGTGAACATTGCCGAGCAGAATAGAGCCGCTTGTTTAGGCGAGACTGTGGGCATGGATCTTCAAGAAGCTCAGTCCGCCTTTGAATCGGCTTTCAATGCTCAGCAGCACGGCAGGGAGGGTCTAAACGTCGCGGCGCAAATCAGCGGCGGCACGTTTCAAGTCTCGGTGCGCTTCCAAGACGTGGATACCGAACGTGGGTTCGACGTGGTGGCCGAACCCCTTGCGAGCGAGCACCGCAGCGCCGAGCAGCTTGGACAGGAGGTGGCTGAGGTGGTGAAACGTGAACTGATGTACGGCCAGCTTCCCGCGCGGGATGAGCAGGGCGACTTCCGCCGGATCGTCGTGTGAAACTGAGCTTATGTTGGCCTGACTTCGGTGGTTTGAGCAAGTAGAGCGCCGCATTTGGGAATTGACCTGAGCGCAATGCTGCTGGGGCCGAGCCGTTGATAGTTTCGGTCTGTCTGCCTTCTGGTGCTGGAGGTGGGGTAGCTTTCTTTTAGCTGCTAGAAAAGAGAGGCACCTGCGCACCGGATGTGGAAGCCGGGCGCTGATTCTGAACGCTGAGGCCCAGCAGCCGCACCGGGCGGCCCGCCAGCAATTCCGGTGTGAGCAGTTCGCGGGCGAGGCTGAGCACCCTCGCCTCATCGGTCAGCGGCAGTCCACTGGTCAACCGGCGCGTCAGGATGCTCCGGTCAGCGAACTTGACTTTGAGCACCAAGCTGCGCCCGGAATACTCTGCCCGCTTTAAGCGCGGGATCAGGAGCGCCACCAGACCGGGCAGAGCGGCCTGAATTTCAGCAAAATGCCTCAAGTCATCTTCATAAGTCCGCTCCACGCCGACACTTTTGCGTTCTCGGTCAGGGTCGACGGGCCGATCGTCGATTCCGTGGCTGATGCGGTGAAAGTGTGCGCCCTGAGCGCCGAACCAGCGGGTCAAGTCGCTCAGGGTTTGGCGTTTGAGATCAGCGCCAGTGAACAGTTGGTGTTCGTGCATCCGGCTTTTGGTGGCCGGGCCGACGCCGTGAAAGGCTTCGACGGGGAGGGACGCGATCAGAGCGTCGGCTTCTTCAGGCCGAATGACGGTCAGGCCATTGGGCTTGTGCAGGTCTGAGGCGAGCTTGGCGAGGAATTTATTGAAACTGACCCCAGCCGAAGCGGTGAGCTGAGCTTCGCGCTGAATATCCGCTTTGATGGCCCGCGCAATGAGCGTGCCCGATGGATGCTGGCTGACATCCAAGTACGCCTCGTCCAGCGAAAGCGGCTCGACCAAATCGGTGTACCGGACAAAAACGCCCCGAATCACGTCCGAGACTCGCTTGTAGACCTCCATGCGGGGCGGCACCAACGTCAGGTGCGGGCATTTTTGCAAGGCCAAGCTGGTGGGCATGGCGCTGCGAACCCCGTAAGCTCTGGCCTCGTAACTGGCGGTCAGCACCACGCCGCGCCTACTCTGATGCGCCACCGCGACGGCCAGTCCGCGCAAGCTGGGCTGATCCCGAATTTCGACACTGGCATAAAAGGCGTCCATGTCGATGTGAATGATGCGCCGCACACCACCAGTATCCGATCAGCGGCTCAGTTCATTGGTGAGTCTGGTCGCGCCTTGACAGTAAACTACCGGGGACTTGTAGCACATGCTGGCAAAGTCCTGCTGCTCGGTGGTCAGGTCGATCTCATCGCTGATGGCGCGGTTGATACATGACAGGCACACCCGGTCTGTAATATTCACGTCCGGGTAGGCGGCGCAAAAATCTAAGGGCTCACCGATCTGGCCTACGCGCCGTGACCAGCATGTAACGGATGTCGGTGCTGGCCTCAAAACCCGAGGTGCTGTAGACCGCCACCGTCAGGGCCATGTAGTCGCCCTGCACGCGCACCTCGGACAGCTCGTAGTGAAAGGTGCAGCGGCGACTGGCAGGCACGCGGGCATCTTCTTGCAGCAAGGTGGTGACCTCGGTGCCGGGCTCCGGGCTCGAGGTCACCGAGAGCATCAGCCCACGCGAGAAGCCGGGAGATTCGCTGTTGGGTGGGCAATCCTTGCTGGGGCCAAAAGAAAGCTGCGCCAGCCGGAACAGCCACAGCTTGCGGCCAAATTCCACGTTGTAGTCCTGCGCGGCGGGCATATTCGGGCGGCCCGTCACCGACGCAGGAAACACGTCCGGGCTGCTGGGCCTGGCGTACAGGTCCGGCGGCGTACGTTTCCAGATCACTGTGCCGAGGCGCAGATCGCTGATGCCCAGGCGTTTCAGGGTGGGCGCGGCCTTGCCGAAGACCTGTTGCCTGTTCAGCATGCCCGCCCGCCCCACGCCAGGATTTTCCCCAGTCTGGCCGTAAAACCGCTCCAGCAGGGTATTTCTGGCGCTGTCTACCACCCAGAGTTCGGTGTAGGCACTGCCGCTGCCGTCCTGCGTCCCGTACTGGGTGAGGGCGGCGTAACGCCCGTCGGGTGAGAAGCCCGCAAATTCCGGCTCGGCACGGTCTGCGGCGGCTTGTCCCAGCGCGGCGCACAGCAGCAAGGCGAGAAGACGTCTCACCTCAGCGCACCTCAAGGTTTACGCTGCTCAGCGTGGGATTGGGGCTGGCCTTCTCGCTGGAATAGCGGATTTCGTAGATGCCGGGCTGTGCAGGAATGTTCAGCGTACCGGGATTGCCGTTTCTGGTGTAGAAATAATCCTTGTATTGTCCGACCGGCGTGCCTTTGGGCACCACCGTGACGTAGTCGCCGGGATTGTTCGGCCCGGTCCACTTGACCTGAATGCGGCTGCCCGGTTTGGCGCTGACGGGGGCCGTCAGGCCGTACTTTGGCGCGGTCAGCGTGATGGGAATGCTGGCGAGGGTGGGGTTGGGATTGGCCTTCTCACTGGAGTAACGTAGCTCGTATTCGCCCGCGTCCAGCGGCACAATCAATTTGCCGGGGCTGCCTGCCGATGTGTAAAAGTAGGTGGTGTACTTACCGACGGGAGCGCCTTTTTGCACCACCGTCACGTAATCGCCGGGATTGTTCGGTCCGGTCCACTTGACCTCAATCTCGCTGCCTGCCCCGGCGGATTTGGAGGAAGACAGGCCGTACGTCGGCGGCGTCAGCGTGATGAGCGCACTGGCGAGGGTGGGGTTGGGATTGGCCTTCTCGCTGGAATAGCGCAGTTCATACTCGCCGGGCTCCAGCGGCGCGAGCAGCTTGCCAGGATTGCCCGCCTTGGTATAGAAGTAGTTGGTGTATTTGCCCACCGGTGCACCCCTTTTCACCACTGTGACGTAATCGCCAGGATTATTTGGCCCTGTCCACTTGATCACGACTTCACTGCCCGCCCCAGCAGATTTTGGACCCGATACGGCGTATTTGCCTGTCTGGGCGGCCGCGGTGGCGCGGCCCAGCGCTTCACCGAGTTCCTTACCGCTGCGGGTGTTTTCAAACGTTCCCACGCCCTCAAAACTCTTGCGGGCCTTTTCGTTCAGGTCGATGCCGATGATGCGGATGTCCACCTCGATGCCCAGCTTCTTAAACATCGCCCCGGCGTCATTCAGCTTGCCCCCGCAGGACTCCTCACCGTCTGTCACGAGGACGATGACCTTGCGGCTGCTGTCCTTCGGGAAGTCGTTGGCCGCCTGCATCAGGGAGTAGACGATGGGCGTGGCCCCTTTTGGTGTGGCAGCCGTCACCTGAGTTTGCAGCGCGGCCTTGTCAAAGCCTTTCATGGGCGTGACCAGCACGGAATCCTCGCACTGTGCGCCCGCTTTCAGCCCCGCGCCGTAAATCCTCATGCCCACATTCAAGCCGGGATCGGCGTTCAAACCTCCCAGAAACTGGGTGAGGGTGGCTTTGGCCGAAGCGATCCGGGTCTGGCCGTCGGGCAGTTTGCCCAGCATGCTCCCCGACGCGTCCAGAATCAGTTGAATATTGGTGGTGGCGCTCTGGGCGCTGGCGGAAAGGCCCAGGCCAAGAGCCAGGGTCACAGACAGGGAAATACTTCTGGGTATGCGCATGAGAACACCTCTCGGAAGGCTGTAAAAAGTCGGTCAATTCTGCTCACGTGGGTAACGGTGGCGACTGCGCGAAACTGGCGGCAGTGAACGGCCTCAGCTCATGCTCTCGGTGGGTGTTGCCGGGTGAAGGCAAGTACGGAATCAGGTCGCCTGGAAGAGGTGAGAGCGTGGAGCCGTCAGGCGCTGGCTTCCAGCATGGCTACCCGCTGCGATTCCTCAGTCCCGCTCAACGGGGAGGCGGTGGTCTTGGGTTCCCGCACCAGCAACACCGGCACCCCGATCCGGCGCATAACGCCCTCGGCGACGCTGCCCAGGAAGAAACGGTCCAGCCCGCTGCGGCCATGCGTCCCCATCACCACCAGCGAGCACTGCTGCTGCTCGGCCACATCGGCAATCGCTTGAGCGGTTCGCGGATTGCCGTCCTCCAGGCACAGCAAACGGATGTTGGGCGATCCCAGCGCCGTGCGGGCGTCTTCCAGCAGGCGCTGACCCTCGGCTTTGGCGCGTTCGCGGGTCTCCAGAGTGCCGAAGGTATAGGCCGAATCGCCGTAGATCACGGGAAGCGGGGGCACGACGTACAGCACGGTCAAGGTGCTGTGGTGGCAACGGGCCAGTTCGGCGGCAACTGGCAGGGCAAGAGCACTCAGTGGGCTGCCGTCAATCGGGACGAGAATGTGGTCAAACATAAACAACTCCTTGAATCGGTGTCCGTTCCAGCGCGTGGCCAGGCGACATACGGGTGTGAAAAGGGAGCCTAGAATGTTCGGGCTGCCCCCTGCCCTCACCTCAGTAGCGGGTGAGCATCACCATGCCGCCAGTTGCGGCCAGTTCGCCGTCGTCCACGAAGACCGCCCGCCCGCCGCGTTGCATGACGTGTTCGATCATCTCGTCCACGGCGTCGGCGGCGTCGTCCGGGCCATCTCCACCGCTGGGCAGCCGGGTCAGGCGGCGGCCATCCTGGCTGACCCGCGCGGGGAAGTGCAGGTTTTGCTCGACCACCATGGTGTCCACCTGTCCGTCCAGCGCGGCTTGCCAGGCTTCATCCAAATCCGATACCGTCCGGTTGTGTCCGCTGGCCTGCTCAATCTGCTCGAAGATGTCCTGGCGGCGTTCGCGCAGAGCCGCCTGCATCTGGGGCCAGATGAGTTCGCCCAGATCATGGGCACTTAGGTGATCATGGCCGCCCTCGACTTCCGTGACGATCAGCTCCGTGTTACGGCTGACCCGTTTGAACATCCCCAGGTTCTCGGACAGGCCCACCAGCACCACCGGGAAGGGCAGCGCCTGCACCGCCCCGCGCAGGCCGGTGTCTACCTGCCGCATGAACTCTTCCAGCGCCCGCTCGATCTCGCGGCTGGGCGAGGCCCCGATGCCCATCTGAACAGCCACACCGGTGCCGGGGCCGCTGTATTCACGTGGGAAGCCGTAATCCCGAACCTCGTGCAGATCAGGGCCGCGCCCCAGATACAGCCGGGTGGGTTTTTCCGTGAGCATCAGCGCCAGGTACTGCGGCGTGCGGTTCATGGCGAAGACCAGATCACGGGTCAGGAAGGTGTCGTCCAGCACCACGCGTTCCGGCAAACGGTAAGGCAGCTTGAAGACCTCCTGGTAGGCGGCGCTGACAAACAGGGCCAGCCCGTCCAAGTTGTGTTCGTGGTTCACGCTGTCGGCCAACTCTTGAAGCTGTTCTCTGAGCTTCAGCGTCTCGCGCTTGCCGTACTCGGCTTCCAAGCGGTTCGTGGTCTCCGTCACCAGATTCTTGAGGCGAATCGGGTCTTTCTGGTTGTCTGGCGAGGTGCGGTAGGTGGGCAGCGTGATGGTGACGCTGGGCCGGGCGCTCAGGCCTTGCAGGTGCTTGACAGTTTCGAGATTGAACATACTTGATCCTCCTGTGTCGTCGAGTGTTTGAGGTAGGGCGTCTGACGCCGTGAGCCCAGAGGGGGCGTCGCGGTCAGATTTGTTGGTCGCTCAGTCCAGATCGGTGAGGGTCAGCTCAGTCGGCGGCGCTCTGATTCGGTCACCCGTTCTGTACGCTGCTCCGAAGTGGCCCTTGCAAACCATTCCGGTAACTGCGCGATAGAAAACACGATCTCGCTGCCGGGCCTTGGAAGGACAGGGCCTCCATCGTCAGCCCAGACGGACAGGGCCAGCTTCTTGGCTGGACTCAACGGAGCTGGGGCGTCTGGAGCAATGGTCGATGCGGGTTTAACTTGCATAAATCATCACACTTCCTCTGGCAGGAAACATCTATTTCATGCTCTTGTTGTTAGAGGAGACATGCTTCCCGCTGAAATCATTCTACCTTATTTATCGTAAAGGTACCTGATCAAATTGGAGACCAAAAAATAAATTTCTGTGTTAATATTTAAGAAACGGCGGCATTTCAAAAATAAATCTAAATGACCCTGCTTTTCAAAAAATCTCTCTTACGAAAAAGAATAAAACTTGAGGTTCTATTAGAAACAGAGATGATTTCAAAATTGTCGCGCCCGGCTTTGCCAAGAGAAAATCCAGACCTTCCAGCTGACGGCCTGACAGATTTTATGAGAAAGCGTCCCCAGTAGGGGACACTTTCGTTTATGACGACAGAACAGGCCACCGGGGACGCTTCTCGACTCTAT
>NZ_VKDB01000043.1 GCF_007280555.1 Deinococcus detaillensis
AGACCGAGCGTGAATCTGGAGTTCATTCGGGGGAATGAACCGCTCACCTGCTCCTGTCGGAGCAGCCCTCATCGTCACTTACCGTTCATCTGTCATGCATCTCGCCTCACTCGGAGGCTCAGAAACAATACCCCCCTTTCCCAGTCTTGTCAACTGTTTACTTTTGCCATTTGGCACAGGGAGCAAAAAACCTCAGATTGTGGCATCGTCTCAGCCGTGTTGGAGACGTGCTGAAGCAGCTTGGGCGCTATCACTCGTCTTGGGCCACTGGGAGCGGCTGCTCCTCACCAATGCTCGGCAAGTAAGCACAGCTGAACCCAACCCAGCAACCTGCACTCCTCCTGCGCTCTCAAACCCGCTAAACTAATCTCAGATGTCTTTGATTGTCGTTTGCCTAGAAGTTGAGGAGCCGCCGAGTTCACGGCCAGTTCTTACGGCCCTGTGAGCGCCCTCCTTCCCAGTTTTATTTTGCTCGTTCTCACCGCTCTCAACGCCCTGTATGTGGCGGCTGAGTTTGCCACTGTCGGCGCACGCCGCAGCCGCTTGCAGGAGCGGGCTGACGGCGGAAACGCCAAAGCCAAGACGCTGGCAGGCATCTTGCACGACCCGCGCCGCCTCGACGATTACGTGGCAGCCTGTCAAGTCGGAATCACGCTGACCAGTTTGCTCTCGGGCGCGTATGGGCAGGCCCAGCTCGCGCCACTGCTGACGCCGTATCTGGGCGAGGTGGGCGGCGCGGCGGCGGCAACGGTGGTGGTGCTGCTGATTATCACGGTGCTGCAAGTGGTGTTGGGCGAGCTTCTGCCCAAGACCGTGGCCCTGCGTTACCCGGAGCGGCTGGCGCTGGCGCTGCTAAAACCGATGCAGTTTAGCTTGGTGTTGTTCAGGCCCCTAATTACGCTGCTCAACGGCGCGGCCTCGCAAATTCTGCGGCGCGTCGGGGTGGGCGGCGAACACAGTCACACCCACGTCCACTCCCCCGACGAGTTGCAGGCGCTGTTTAGTGCCAGCGCCAAAGGCGGCCTGATTGACGCCGCCGAGCGGCAAATGCTGGCAGGGGTGCTGAACATTGAAGACCGGGTGGTGCGCGAAATCATGACGCCGCGCACCCGCCTAGTGACGGTGGGGCACGCCGAACACCTCGCCGACGCGCTGGGACGGCTGTCCACCAGCGCTTACACCCGCTTTCCGGTGATCGGTGAGGGCGGGATAGATGACGTGGTGGGCGTGGTGAATTTGCGGACGCTGTATTTGCGCTCGCGCCAGCGGCCCGAAGCGGCAGTCGCCACGATCATGTATAAGCCGCTGATCGTGGCCGACGCCACCGCCGTGCCGCTGCTATGGCGCAAGCTGCGTGAGGCTGGCCGCCACAGCGCCATAGTGGTGGACGAATACGGCGGCGTGGCGGGCATGGTCACGCTCGAAGACGCCATCGAAGAAATTTTCGGCGACCTTCAAGACGAGTTTGACCAAGAAGACGAGGCCTACAGCCAAGTCGAGCGGCGCGTCAGCGTGCGCGGGGACTTACTGATTGACGACGTGAACGCCGAGTTGCGCTTGGAGCTGCCCACTGAAGAAGCCGACACCATCAGCGGGCTGATCTGGGCCGAGATGGGGCGGCTGCCGATGGTGGGCGACGAAGTACGGGTGGGCGAGTTGGTGATGCGGGTCGAGAGTATGGAGCGCCGCGCTGTGCGCCGCATCAGCTTTGACCGTGAAGACAACCAGAGCATCATCGTCACCTCCAAAAAGCGGGGCGAAGCGTGAGCACCTACCTCGTGCCGATCCTCATTATTCTGGTGCTGGTCGTTGTCAACGGTGTGTTCGTGGCGGCTGAATTCTCGCTGTTGGCCGCCAGAGTATCGCGCCTGGAGAGTCTTGCCAAAGAAGGCAATGCCGCCGCCCGCGCCCTGACCCAAGTGATGAGCAGCGCCCAGAACAAAGACCGCTATATCGCCGTGGCGCAACTCGGCATTACGCTTGCCAGCATCGGGCTGGGCATGTACGGCGAACACGAACTGGCAGGCTGGCTCTACGCGCCTTTTGAGCGGCTGGGACTCGGCGAGGGCGCGGCGCACTCGGCCGGAGCAGTGATCAGCTTGCTGGCCATCACCTTTATGCATATTGTCTTCGGTGAGATGATTCCCAAGGGGCTGGCGCTGCAACTGCCCGAATCCACCAGCTTGAGTGTCAGCCCGCTGATGCGCTTATTTGCAGTGATTTTTGCGCCGCTGGTGTGGCTGCTCAGCGGCATGGCCGTGGGGCTGATGCGGCTTTTGGGCATCCGCGATCCGGGTGAAAACAGCTTCCTGTATTCCAGCCGCGAACTGGCAATTGTGACCCGCGAGAGCGCTGAAGGCGGGCAAATTGACGACGCCCAGCAAAACCTGATTCAAAATATCTTCGCGCTCGAAGACCACACTGCCGCCGAGCTGATGACGCCGCGCACCCGCCTCAAAGCCCTTTCCATCAGCGCCAGCGCCGAAGCCATTCACACCCTGATCGCCGAGGCTCCGCGCAGCCGCTTCCCGGTCTACGAAGAGAGCCTAGACAACATCGTGGGCGTGCTGCACATCAAAGACTTCATTCGCGCCCGCAGCTTGCTGGGAAACAAAGCCGGTGCGGGCGCGGGATTTAATTTGCGCCGCCTGCTCCGCAAACTGCCCAGCGTGGCCGAGTCGGAGACGGCGGAAGATTTGCTGGCCCTCTTCAAACGCGAGCGGGTTCACGCCGCTTTAGTGGTCGACGAATACGGCGGCACACTGGGCTTTGTCACGATGGACGACCTGATCGAAGACGTGATCGAGCTGGACGAAGACGACCCACGCATCATCCACAACCCCGACGGCTCGTACAGCTTGGACGGCGAAGTGACACTTTCGGAGCTGCGCGACGACCTCGGCTTCAAGCTGGTGTCTGACGACGCCAACACGGTGGCGGGCTTGGTGCTGGCCGCTTACGGCACCTTGCCGCCTGCCGGCATCACGGTACACGTGCAGAACGTGGATTTGACCGCCGAAGCGGTGGAGGGCCTCAGAATCACGCGGGTACGGCTGCGGCAAGTGGACGGCGTTTGAGGGTGTAAGCAGGCGGTAAAAGGCGCTCTAGGCCACCACGCTTATTTCGCTCTTTATCGAAACAAAGTAAGCTTATTTAGAGGAATGACGAAATGAGCGAACAGATCTTCACCGACCCGACCCACTTTTTTGAAAGCACCCTCAGCCGCTTGATCGGCAATGCCGAGCGTGATCTGGCGCTGGCCCAAGCGGAAGGCGAAGCACTGACCGCCACCAAAGCGCGGGTGCGCTTAGACACCCTTCAGGCTACACTGGAGATTCACCGCGCAGGCTTCAAAGTGGTGGAGCGCCAACAACTCAAAATTCGCCGAGCAGCGCCTTGAATAACGTTCAAGACGCCGCCGACTTCTTCAAAGCGCTGTCGCATCCAGCCCGTGTGCTTTTGGTTCGGCTGACTTGGGAACGCGCCCGCAGCGGCGAAGAGCTGTGCAAGCTGCTGAATTTGTCGGCGGCCACGGTCAGCCACCACCTCGCGCAGCTCGACGACGCCGGACTGATCACGGCGGAGCAGTCGGGCCACCACCGCTTTTACCGGGCGCACCAAGCCGCCTTCGCGCCCACACTGGCGCAACTGGTGCGGGCCGAATCAAAGCAACCTCCTTCCCGAACCGAAGCCGAGCGCTACCGTGCCAAGGTCATTCAGACGTTCCTCAAAGGTGGCAAGCTCAGCGCCATTCCTGCTCAGCGCAAAAAGCGGGACGTCATTTTAGAAGTGCTGGTCAACGAATTTGAAGTGGGCCGCGAGTACCCGGAGCGCGAAGTCAACGAACTTCTGGGCACGTATCACCCTGACTTTTTTACCTTGCGCCGTGAACTAATTATGCGCGGACTGTTGGAGCGCGGCAACGGTGTGTACTGGCGGCCCACTGAACAAGCGGCCGTCAACCCACTTGCGCAGGAGGCGTAGCATGAGCGGCATGACTTCCTCTCACCCAGCTTCCAGCACCGCCCCAGATTCCAACACTGCCGACTTTCAACGCCTCCTCGCGGGCTACGCCGAACTGCTGGTCAAGGTAGGCGTCAACCTGCAACCGGGCGGCAAACTGCTGGTCAATGCGCCGCTGGAAGCGGCCGATCTGGCCCGGCTGGTGGCCCGCAGCGCTTATCAGGCCGGAGCGTTGAGCGTGGTGGTGCGTTACGTTGACGAGCAACTCGCCCGCCTCAAGATGGACGCCGCTCCCGACGCGGCCATCGAGTATGTTCCGTCGTGGCTCCCCGACGAAGCCCTCAGGATGATCGAAGACAGCTATTCCTTCCTGACACTGGACGGCAGCGACCCCGATCTGATGGCCGGAGCCGACCCGGAACGGCTGGCCAAAACGGCCACGCTGCGGGCCGCCGTCATGCGCCCAGTCAGTCAAAAAATGATGGGCTTCGAGGCGGCGTGGTGCATCGGGGCAATCAGCATTCCGAGCTGGGCCATCAAGGTCTACCCCGAACTCGCGCCGGAAGAAGCGGTTTCGGCTCTCTGGCGCGACATTTTCAAGGTGACGCGGGCCGACACGCCTGATCCGGTGGCGGCGTGGCAAGCCCACATCGCCCGGCTGGGCAAGGTGCGCGACTTTCTGAATACCCAGCACTTTGCGTCGCTGCATTTTGCCGACCCGAACGGCGAAACCGACCTGACGGTGGGGCTGGCCGAGGGCCACCTCTGGGCAGGCGTGGAAGACCACACCAAGGCGGGCGTGAAAATCGTGCCGAACATGCCCACCGACGAAGTGTTCACCGCGCCGCACCGAGACCGGGTCGACGGCGTGGCGGTGGCCAGCAAGCCGCTCCTGGTCAGGGGTGAGACGGTGGAGGGCATTCGGGTGCGCTTTGAGAGCGGCAAGGTGGTGGAGGCCAGCGCCCACAGCGGCGAGGCGACTTTCCTCAAGCTGCTCGACACCGACGAGGGTGCGCGGCACATCGGGGAAGTGGCGCTGGTGGCGGCCAGCGCTCCCGTCGCGCAGACCGGACGACTCTTCTACAACACCCTCTTTGACGAGAATGCCGCCTCACACCTCGCCCTGGGCCGCGCCTACCCCTTTACGTTTAGCCAAGACCCAGCCCAGAGCGGCGGCAACGACTCACTAATTCACGAAGACTGGATGATCGGCACGCCCAGCATGAACGTGGACGGTGTGAAGCCAGACGGCAGCCGCGTGACGCTGATGCGCGGCGGCGAGTGGGCCATCGAGGGCCTGACGACCTGAACCCCTGACAACTCGAAGCAAAGTGAATGGAGCGACCAGTATGACCCAGACTCAGCCCCGCGCTTACAAGAACTTCACGCCCAGAATGGGTATTTACGTGCTACGCTGCCCAGCTTCCGACCTGACGTTGCTGGATTTCAGCCCTCACGTGGAAGGCGGCGTCAACCGTGTGCGCTTTCAGCTCGACGCTGGAGTGTATCCAGACAAAGACATTCAGCGGCGCTGGACAGAAAGGGGGCCGGACGCCTTCGAGCTTGAGGTGCTGGATGAACTCGCCTACGATCCCAGCAAGCCAGCCGATCACGACTACAGCGCCGAACTCACCGAACTCGAAGCCCTGCACCGCGAGCGTCTGAGACTCGTGCTCAGACCCAGGAACGCCCGAGGCCTGCGCTGAAGACGTGTTGGTATGGGTCCAGATTCTCCTGACCCTGGCAGGTGTCTCGCTACCGATTTTGCCGGGGCTGGGCTTCTGGCTTCAGCCCGGCGCGGCGTAAAGTCGGGGCTGGCTACGTCACCGGGTCTTTCTCCCCTACCTCAAACCTCCTGCGCCACCGAGCGCCCGGCTATCCGCCCACTGAACAGGCAGCCGCCCAAAAAGGTGCCCTCCAGAGCGCGGTAGCCGTGAACGCCGCCGCCGCCGAAACCCGCCACCTCGCCTGCCGCGTAGAGGCCCGGCATCACCGCGCCGCCGGGAGCCAAAACCCTGGCTTGCAAATCGGTTTCCAGTCCCCCCAAGGTTTTGCGGGTCAGGATGTTCATCTTGACGGCAATCAGCGGCCCGTCCGCCGGATTAAGGATCGGAGCGGGCCTCACCACCCGCGTCAGGCGCTCACTGAGCAGGGCGCGGGCCGACCGGACGAGGGCGAGTTGGGTGTCTTTCCCCACGTCGTTGTGGGTTTGGATGTCGCGCTCACGGACTTCTCGCTCCACCGTTTCGTAGTTCACGGCCTCGTTACCGATCAGCTCATTCATGCCGCGCACCAGATCGGGCAAGTTGGAACGCACCACGAAGTCGGCTCCATGATCCATAAACGCTTGCACCGGCCCCTGCACGTTACGGCCTGCCCGTTTCAGCGACAAGCCGATATCGCGGTTGGTCCAATCCGGGTTCTGCTCGCTGCCCGATAAGCTAAATTCCTTTTTGATGATGGCCCGGTTGAGCAAAAACCAGGTGTAGGGATAGCCATTTCGGGTGATGTGCTGCAAGGTGCCGAGCGTGTCGAAGCCGGGATAATGGGGAAATGGCAGCCGCCGCCCGCTGGGATCGAGCCACAGGCTGCTCGGCCCCGGCAGCACCCGGATGCCGTGACCCGGCCAAATCGGATTCCAGTTCCGAATCCCCTCGGTGTAGTGCCACATCCGGTCCGGGTTGATCAAGCTGGCTCCAGCGGCCTGGGCGGCGAGTTGCATCTGGCCGTCCACATGCGCCGGAACACCCGTGATCATGAAGGCGGGAGCGGGGCCGAGACGCTCGGTGGGCCAGTTTTGCCTCACCAGTTCGGGGTTGCCGCCGATGCCGCCGGACGTGAGAATGGTCGCCCCCGCCGTCAAGTCGAACTCGCCCACCACCACCCTTGAGCTGCGCTCGCCCCGCGCCGCCTCCGAGGATTCCAATACGTCGCCGTGAACGCCGGTCACTCGCCCCGCCGAGAGGGTCAGTCCACGTACCCGGTGGCGAAAAGCAAACTGGATGCGCCCCGCCTGAACGTGCTGGCGCACCCGCCGCTCGAACGGTTCGACAATGCCCGGCCCGCTGCCCCAGACGATGTGAAACCTCGGCACGCTGTTGCCGGGGCCGCCCGCGCCCTGTCCACCGCGCTCGGCCCAGCCCACCGCCGGAAAAAACTGAACGCCTTGAGATCTCAGCCAACTGCGTTTCTCGCCCGCCGCGAACGCCAGGTACGCCTGCGCCCACTGACGCGGCCAGTGATCCTCGGGCCGGTCAAAGCCCGCCGTGTTGAGCCAATCTTGGCTGGCCAGCTCGTGCGAATCATGGATGCCGAGGCGACGCTGCTCCGGCGAGTCCACCAAAAAAAGGCCGCCCAACGACCAGAAGGCTTGACCGCCGAGACTTTGCTCACCTTCTTGGTCGAGCAGCAGCACTGTTTTGCCCGCGTCGGCGACTTCGGCGGCGGCCACCAGCCCCGCGAGGCCCGCGCCCACCACGATCACATCGGCTGGTTGTAAGGTCATGCGCTCAGCTTAGCTCAGGCTTGAGAACTGTTTGTGGTTCCAGCTCAGTGTTGGTGTCGTCGTTCATCTGACCTGAGTTGTCAGGCATAACCGCCGCGCTTCAGCTTTGGTTGGCAAGAGGTTGAGTGGTGTTGAGGAAACAGCAGCGGCCAAACGCGGGCCAAAAAAAGACCGGATTGCTCCGGCCTTTCGTACTTCTCTCAACTTTATTTGTCGTCGCGGCGGCCCGAGCCACCCCAGCCCATATCGCGCCGGGCGCGTGGGCGAGAGTCGCTGTCTGAGCTGCCGCCACTGCTCGTTTCGCGGCGGGGGGCGCTGCGGTCGCCTTGATAGCTGCCGCCTTCACGGTTGCCCTGATAGCCGCCGCTGCTGCTCTCGCGGGGCTTGAATCCACCACGGTCGCCGCCGCCTTGGTATCCGCCGCTTCCACCGCTACGCTCGCCACGGTCTTCGCGGGGGCGGAAGCCGCCTTCACGGTTGCCCTGATACCCGCCGCTGCTGCCGCCTCTGTCGTTGCCACGGTCTTCACGGGGTTTGAAGCCGCCTTCGCGGTTGCCCTGATAGCCGCCGCTGCCGCCGCCTCTGTCGTTGCCACGGTCTTCACGGGGACGGAAACCACCTTCACGGTTGCCCTGATAACCACCGCTTCCACCGCTACGCTCGCCACGGTCTTCGCGGGGGCGGAAGCCGCCTTCACGGTTGCCCTGATACCCGCCGCTGCTGCGCTCGCCGCCTCTGTCGTTGCCACGGTCTTCGCGGGGCTTGAAGCCGCCGCGTTCAGCATTTTCGCGGCCCGCACCTGCACCCGCGCCCTGACTTTCGCGCAGTTCGCGCATCTCGCGGCGCAGGCCACGGATTTCTTTGCCCTGCTCGTCAAGCGTTTCTTGCAACTTGTTGAGCATCGAGAACAGCTGTCCGGCGTCGATAAATTCTTCGTCGTCCTCGCTGTCCTCACCGTCTTCGCCTTCTGCTTCTTCGGCGTCTAATTCAGCGTCCTCGTCAATTTCCTCGCCTTCGAGGTGGGGCAAAATGCTCTGCAC
This sequence comes from Deinococcus detaillensis, assembly GCF_007280555.1. Taxonomy (NCBI): domain Bacteria; kingdom Thermotogati; phylum Deinococcota; class Deinococci; order Deinococcales; family Deinococcaceae; genus Deinococcus; species Deinococcus detaillensis. The sequence continues at coordinate 8,509 of NZ_VKDB01000043.1, forward strand.
AGCGGCGGGAGCCTCTTGCTGCTCAGTGTGCTCGGTCTGCTCTTCTGCGGCAGCCGCGTTGATGGTGTCTTGCTGCTCGCCTTCGGGTTGGTGCTGATCGCTCATGGTCTTTTTGTCCTTTGCCCGTTTTTCGGGTCTACCCCTTAGTCTATCACGCGCCTACACTGAGAGCATGACCCCACCCAGTAACTCTCCCAACAACACGGCGGCCAGTACCGCTGGCAAACCCGTCGCTGCCGCTGACCGCGCCCGCCTAGACCAAGTGTTTATGCAGGTGATGTTAGACGTGCAGGCCCAGGCCCAACAAAGCCGACCTCCGCAGGCAGGCAACCTCGCCGCCATGTTTCACAAAGAGCAGGTCAGCGAAGCGCTTCAGGGCTGCGCCATGCTGATCGCGGGCTGGAACCAAAACCGAATCGACAGCGCCGGAACCACCCGAGCGGCGCGGGCATTTCGGGCGCTGGACTTGCCGGAACTTGCGGGGCGTATCGAGCAGCTCCACAAAATTGACGAAGGCTAAAAAGGCGAGGGCTCAAACCCGGCCCGCCGATCAGACGCCCAGCCAAGCCGCCAACTCTTTTTCAAAGGCCTCATGCCGCTCGTGGGAGTAGAGCAGGCCATGAAAACCGTAGGCGTTGGCGGCGTCGATGTTTTCTTGCACGTCGTCTACAAAAGCGGTCTGCGCGGCGGGACGCTGCATGGCCTCCTCAAGCGCGGCGAACGATTGGGGGTCAGGTTTCTTAATGCCGATTTCGTTGGAAAACACCAGAGCGTCAAAGCGGGTGAACTCGGGCCGCGCCCGCAGGTGATCACTCACCACCGGATAGTTGTTGCTGAGCAGGCCCACCCGGACGGTCTTGGGGAAAGCGGCGAGCGCGGCGTACATCGGGGCGTTGTCATGGACGCTGCTCAGATAAAGGGCTTCAAATTCTTCATAAGCAAACTCCACTCCAGTTTCTTGTTGCAAAGTCGCCCAGAACTGCGGCAGCGTCCACGCACCGACTTCGAGCTGGCGCACATGCTGGAAATAGCTTTGGCGCACCGTTTCCACGCTGACGCCGCCGCGCTCGGCCACCTTGCCAGTGGAGCGCCCATCAAAGGTGCCGATGGTAAATACGCCGCCCCAATCGAAAGCGACGTGACGCTGGGTGGATACAGAGCTGGAAGCTGGGGAAGTCATGCCCACTATTATTGGTGAGTGAGCGCGGCATCAAGGCGGCACGCTCTAGGCCAATCGGAGACTTGTTTTGCTGCGTCACGAATATAAATAAATCTTTACCTCAACCACATAATTAGCACATCACTTGGGTAGATACTGGCTTTTAGTTCCTGAGTTGGTTTGTTGCACCGCTTTTCTGTACAGAGGAATTGGAGGGTTTCGCCCACCTCCCAAGAACGGGCGTGCGAGTAGGCCGAGAGTGTTGTTGTGAGAAGTGTTCTTATGAAACATTAGGCCGCCGAACTGGTTCAAGTCCAGTTGCCTGCTTTGATCACCACGTTATCAACTAAAACGTCTAAAGCCATCTCCTTCGGGGGATGGTTTTTTTGGATGTCGGGGCGGCGGGCAAGTCTACGGCGGCCTTTTGCAGCGCGTGCCACAACCCAGTCCCAACCCAGCCGTTAAGGTGACACAGATGCTTCAGACGGCCCTTCTTACCCTCGCTCTACCAGCTACGCTGCTGGCTGCTCAACAGAATGCTGCCGCTGAGATGACTGTTGAACTGCCTTCCGGCGTGTTGCTGAGCCGTTTCGCGCCCAACCAACTGACCCTCAGCGTAGGCGGACAGACGCAAACCCTTAGGCCGCTCGGCACACCCAACCGCCACGCCGACTACGCCGAATATTTCGGCACGCTGGAGCCGCTGCGCTTCCGGTTGCCGCTGGGCGGCCGAGGAGCCGGCAAGACTCCTGCGCAGGGCACCCTCAGTGCTCAGCTTTTTGTCTGTGACAAAGTGGCCCGGCTGTGTGCCATGCGGACGCTTAAGCTGCAAGTCACGCTCGGCAAAACCCTGCGGCTGACCCAAGCGCAGTTGCAACCCGCCCTGATAAGCAGCGAGGCCGACAGACCCTGAAGCGCTAACTTGAAGGCATGTCCGGTTTCCCGCTTCAAACGGAAGTCCCCGAAAGTAACGCCCAAAAAGTGCAAGCCTTTCACGTCGCCATTGACTCGCCGTATCCAAAGCGTCCCATAGTGCCGAACGCTGAGCGGCTGAGCCTGCGCCTGACCCTGCTGCGAGAAGAAATGCAGGAAGTGGAAGCCGAATTTCAGCACCTCAGCGCCAATCTGGCCGCCACACCCGCCGATCTCGCGCCGCTGGCACACGAGTTGGCCGACTTGCTCTACGTCACTTACGGCGCTTTGGGAGCGCTGGGCGTGGACGCCGACGCAGTGTTTGCCGAAGTCCACCGCGCCAATCTCAGCAAAACCAGCGGCCCACGCCGCGCCGACGGCAAGCAGCTCAAACCCGGAGGCTGGCAAAAAGCCGATGTGCTGCGGGTAATGCTGGCGGAGATGAAAAGCGGGTCACCAGTCGAAAGGTAAGAGGGTACTTCCCAGCTTCACACTGCCGCTCTTGGCCCGCTTACACAAGTAAAGATCAAAAAAGCAGCGGGCTGAGACGAACTAGCCCACTGCCCAACCGCTCAGTTTACCCAGAGATAAATGTCGTTCTCCTTAGCTCGGCTTGCCCAATTCCAAAGCCGCCGCGTGGAGCATCCGCACGCCCGTCACCAGGCTTTCTTCGTCCAGAGTGAAGCGGGGGTGGTGGTGCGGGTAATCGCTTTCGAGCAGTTCGTTGCCGCTGCCCACATTGAAATACGCGCCGGGGGCTTTGGTCAGGTAGGCCGAGAAGTCCTCGCCGCCCATGCTGGGCTGGGCCAGCTGAGCATTCTCGCCCACTTCGGCTTTGGCGATCTCCATTAGCTTGTTGGCCACCCAGTCTGTGTTGATGAGTGGGCGGTAGCCCATGTCGTACTGGAAAGTGTAGGTTGCTCCGTGTGCTTCAGCGACGCCCTTAATGACGCGCTCCAGCAGTCCGGGCGCACGCGCACGCAATTCGGGGTCGAACGAGCGCACCGTGCCCATCAGCTCAGCGGTGTCAGGGATAACGTTGTGGGTGGTTCCGGCTTGAAAGTACGTCACGCTGACCACCAGATTGTCAATGGCGCTGACGTTGCGGCTGACGATGTGCTGCAAGTTGGTGACGACCTGTGCGCCTATCGCGATAGGGTCAATGGCCTGCTCAGGGTGGGCGGCGTGCCCGCCTTTGCCGCGAATGGTGATCTGGAAGCTGTCGGGCGCGGCCATAAACGCTCCCGGCTTGACCGCCACCACGCCCGTCGGAAGCTGGGAGGCGAGGTGCAGGCCAGTCACCACGTCTACTCCGTCCATCAGTGAAGTGCTTTGAACGAGTTCTTCCGCGCCACCGGGGCCAATTTCCTCGGCGTGTTGGAAGATCATCCGGATTTCGCCGTTCACTTCTTCGGGCGACTCGCTGAGCAACTTGGCGACGCCCAGCAGCATGGACGTGTGTCCGTCATGGCCGCAGGCATGCATCACGCCTTTGTTCTGACTGACAAACTCGAAGCTGTTTTCTTCAGTGATCGGCAGGGCGTCGATGTCGGCCCGCAACAGCACCGTCTGACCGGGCTTGCCGCCCTTCAAGACTGCCAGCACGCTGGTCTCGCTGGGCCGCGTGACGGTCAGGTGCGGGAACTTGGCGAGCTCGGCAGCGATGTAGGCCGAGGTCTGGTGCTCGTGGAAGCCGAGTTCAGGATTGGCATGCAGGTGTCTGCGCCAAGCGGTGAGCTGCGGCAACAAAGCGGCGGCGCGTTCGCCGGAAGTCGTGCGGGGTAAGGTCGTCATAAAAACTCCTTTTTACACTTTGAATAGAAATGGAGGAACCGGGACTTGCAGTCTAGCGCTCAGGTCGGCTCCCACGCTGCTCATTGTTTCTGCACAAAGACCATCATCTCCGCCAAGTAAGCGCGGTCAAAGCGGAACTCCAGACCCGCCGCTTTGTAGAGTTCCGGCACGCTGACGGTGTTGCCGAGGCTCAGCGCGTCTTTGTAACGTTGCAACGCCGCCGCCCAGTCATGCTGCGAGGCCCGCCAAATGCCCAACGCCCCCAGGCTGCACATAGCGTATTCGAGGTAATAAAACGGAGCGCGGAAAATGTGGTAATACTGCCACCCCGAGGCCCGCTCGACTCCGTCCAGCTCAGACCAATCCAACCAGGGGTGAAAAGCGCGGTCGAGTTCCAGCCATTTGGCGTCAAGCTCGGCAATACTGACTTGCGGGCCGGTTTCGGAGTACAGCCAGTGCTGAAAAGCGTCCATCTGCGCGGCCCAAGGCAAAAAGAGAATGCTGCTTTCGAGTTGCTCGCGGCGCACCCGCTCCAAGTCGGCGGGGAGGTAGGCGGCCTGCAACTCACCGAGTGCCAAAAACTCCATGGCCATGCTGGGCACTTCGATAAACTCCAGCGGACTCCAGCGGTTCCAAATCAGCGGCTGGGCGCGGGCACTGGCAAAAAAGTGAAAGGCGTGGCCCATTTCGTGCAGCAAGACCTTCAGATCGTTGGCGGTGCCCACCACATTCATCACCACGAACGGCACACCGCTGGCCTGCAAACTCGAGCAGTAGGCGTGACTCATCTTGTTGGGGCGGCTGGCCAAATCCAGCAGTTCGCCGCGCATCTGTCCAAATTGTGCGCCGAGTGCCGGATCGAGGGCGTCAAAGACCCGCTCGGCAATGCCTTCCAGCTCCGCAGCGCTTTTGAAGGGCGTCAGCGGCGGACGGCCCTGCGCGTCGAGGGCGGTGCGGCGCGAGTAGTCCCAGGGCCGCAGGCTTTCGAGGCCGAGTTGCTCTCTCTTGCTGTCCATGATTGAGGCGGCCAGCGGCACCACTTCGCTCAAGATGGCCGCGTGAAAGTCGAGGCAGTCCTGCGGGGTGTAATCCACCCGGTCAAGCTCTTGCCAGCGGTAAGCGCGGTAATCGCCCAGGCCGTCTCGACGCTTGAGGTCGGCGTTCAGCGCCAGTTGGCGGCGGGTGGCGAGCAGTTCGAGCAGCAGGCCGTCCAGCGCGGGCTTCATTTCAGCGCGGCTGCGGGCCATGGCTTGCCAGACCTGCTCGCGGCGCAGCCGGTCAGCGCTTCCCAGCAAGCTCTCGGCTTCCGGCACAGTCAGCTCGGAGTCTCCAAACTCCACCGTTTGGCCGCCGGTGATCTCAGCGTGGCGCTGCATCTGGGCGGCGTGCACCACACTCAGCTCAAGATTGGCTTCGCGGTAAAAGGCTGCGTCGTCACGCATTCGGCGGTATGCCAGCGCAAAATCGGGTGCGGGTTGGTAGCCTTCAAGCGCCAGCAGTTTCTGACGCAGGGCCTGCTCAGCGCGGCCCAGCGGCGGCACCAATTCCTCCTGAAAAGCGCTCAGCGCCCGCTGCGCTTCAAGGTCGGCGGTGTTGAGGTCGGCCCTCAGGCTCAGCACCGCGCCCACCTGCGCGATTTCCTTGCTCAGTTCGCTCCAATCGGCAAGCCAACTCGCCGCGCCAGCGGGTGTCAAGTTGGCTTGCACAAGCGCTTCCATACGCGGCGCGTAGGTCGCCCAGCGCTGCTGCTCAGCCGTCAAGATCAGGTATTGCGAATCGGGTACTCGGTTGTCAGGCATAGCGGCAGTTTAGAGGAAGTGAAGTGGAGTCGCGGGCGAACGGGCGGGCGTTGTTTGCAACCAAACCGCTTATCTGCTACGACCCGCAGGCTCTGACGCTAAGCTCGGCAGATGCCCGAACCTGTTGCCTTTCCCGAGAGCCTGAGCACGCCGCGTTTGCTGCTGCGGGTACCCACCGCCGCCGACGGCCCGCTGATGGCGGCGGCGGTCAATGCCAACTTGGAGCACCTGCGGCCCTGGATGCCCTGGGCGCAGCAGCCCCGCACCCCCGAGCAGCAAAGCGAGAGCATGGCCCGCGCCCATGACCGGTTTTTGCAGGGCGAGGACTTGATGTACCTGATGCTGAAAGGCGGGCAGATTATCGGCTCATGCGGTCTTCACCGAATCGACTGGAGCGTTCCGGCGGGCGACATCGGCTACTGGCTAGACTCCCGCCACCTCGGGCACGGCTACGTCACCGAAATGGCCGCCGCCCTGACGGACTTGGCCCTTACCCCAGCTCAGCGCGGCGGCCTCGGCTTGGAGCGCCTCGAAATTCGCTGTGACCCGCGCAACCACAAAAGCGCCGCCGTGCCCGAGCGGCTGGGTTACGAATTAGAAGCGAGGCTCAAGCGCAATGCCAGAGACGCCCAACATCCTGAGCAACTGCGCGACACCTTGGTGTTTGCAAAGTGGCCGCCAGAAAAGTAACGTTTACAGGCCACTTCATTTAATCGAAGAGCATCAGAATAAATTCGTGGAGCCTTTTGATGTTACGCGGGTTCTGGACGAATAGTTCTGCAATTGCTGCAAAATTCGTCCAGCCGGACAGCCTGAGTAGCGCCGTTAAAACTAAAAGAGTGGGAAAAGAAGAACATTCGAATTCTAAGATGGGCTGAGCGTTCGGTGCCATTCTGGAAGAAAGCAGAATGACCGGGGTCGGCACTCTTCATTTAACAGGCCTGTCAGAGCATTGTCAGAGACAAGCGATTGAGATCAGATTGTCGAAATGAACACAACAATCTGAATCAGTTCATCACTTTTTCAGAAACTTTACCTTCGCTGTTACGTATTCCGCTCAATTTCACTTACAGCTTTTGGGAGAATAATTGGCTGAGCCAAAAACACACTCAGCCGTTTATTCTCCCAAATGTTTTTTGGTATCTGATTAGCGGCTTCCGGCGCTCCCGTCCAAGGACGAGGGTGCTGCTGTTAAGCTGTGGCGCATGGCTGGGACGCTGAGAGAACAGGATCTG
>NZ_VKDB01000044.1 GCF_007280555.1 Deinococcus detaillensis
CGTGAAATGATTCAAGTCCCACTGGACTTTATTGAGCGCCTCGCAGACGCACTTTGCTACGCCGCCTGACAGTATCCAATGGCCAAAGTCGAGCTTAGTGTACCCCACCCGCGCAAGTGGGCGGACGTTTTTGGAAAGATTTCTTGGAGTATTATCGGGACACCGAGGCCACAAAGACGTTCCTGTCCAGACTGGTCGGGGAATACAACGTCCCAGAGGTAACTCATACTGACCAACTCCAAAGTTACGGAGCTGAGATCAGAGAAATTCCGAGTCTGATCGATGTTGACCATCAGCAGGTGATCTTGACGGCCCGCTGCAACAATCTCGTCGAGCAGCGGGCGGGCGTCCATCCGGGCGTCCGTTCTGCCCAAGACAATCGCACCGAAGTACACGGCGTCAGGAGCGACAACAACAAGAATTCAAACGGAGGAAACGAGCGCAAGAATTCCCCAATCTGCACGTCAAAATCAGCGGGCAAGCGTCCTCATGGGCGCTGTTCTGCCCAAGACAGCAACCTTCACCATCACACTCGCACCAGCGTCTCTGCCACGAACAGAAGACAAAATCAGTAAAATGCGTTCCGGACGTGGTCAACCGTCGCGGCAGGGGCGGTCTGAATTTTAGACTGCCCCTGCCCTCAGTCTGTCGTAACGCCAGTTAAGGCAACACAACCCTTGGCTGAGCGTGCTCAGCCTGCCATGCTTGTGACGGACAACGGGCCAGAGTTCATCAGCAGAGCGTTGGGGCAATGGGCATACGAACGCGGAATTACGCAACACTTCAATCGTCCTGGGAAACCCGTCGAGAACGCCTACATCGAGAGTTTCAATGGCCGGGTTCGGCACGAGTGCCTGAATCTCCATTGGTTTCAGACCCTACCTCAAGCTCGTCTGGTTGTGACAGCTTGGCATCGAGATTACAACGAGATGCGCCCGCATAGCTCGCTCAATAACCGTTCACCGAATATATTAGCCCGCCTGAGCCAGGCGGGCTGAGATAGGATTTGGAGTGTAACTGGACTGGATTGGCGGCGGGGGAACCTCACCTGCGAAAGCGGCGTTATCAAATGCGTTGCTCCGTTTGGGTGACGCTGGAAGTCCCGCGGTCCATGCTGGTGGTGGGCACGAAGAGGTCCGTGAGGGTAAGTTCGCGCAGCATCAGGGCCTCGGTGGCGCGCTCGGTAAAGCGTGCGCGATACCACGCCAGGCAGCCCATCATGAGAAGGAGAGTCAGGAGCATAGCCTGTGAACGCAGGAGTGGCCCTATGAAAGGCAAGAAGACAGCAGGGTTCAGTAACCAGGGTAAGGCCACCACCGCCCCGAACAGCGTTGTGACCAGCATCACCGCTGGCCGGATTCGTAGGAAAGTAAAGATAAAACCGGCGTTGGTCGCCAACGTCCAGTAGGACGAGGTATTGACATACACCGGGAGCACCGGAAGATTTGGGTGAAGCACAAAAATGACGTTGTGGGCCAAGGCGACCAGTAAGACTAGGCCGACAGCAACGCGCCCTACCATATCGCTGTAGCCGCCCAGCAGGTTCCATAGGGCGCTGGTCATCAGCAGCGAGGCCACCACCGGAAAGCCGTAGACAACGTAAGGGTCTTGAACCGCCTGACGCAGATGAATCTGCGCGGCGTAGGCTGCGCTCATGCCACACAAGGGAACCAGCGAGGTCCAGATGTAGATCCAGCGTTTGTCTTCTATCGAGCGCTTTTCCTCGCCGGTGAGTTGAAGCAAGTGGATATCGGAGTTGTGGCGGGGCATCTGAATCCATTGTACAAAGAAAAAGCGGCCACTGGCAAAACCAAATACCCTCTCTGTCTTGACCATACCGCGCAGCCAAGCACCTCCCGGATCTGTGGTGAAACGGCGGAGTGTGTTTGACCACGGTGCTCGCCTTCGCCAGTCGCCGAACCAGCAGGGAAGAAGGTCGCTGCCTTGGATTCCGCTTGGAGCGTGACTGCTCAGAGCGTGCTTGAGGTGATATTGCCTGAGGAGCAGGCAATATCAGCTGGAAGTCATCTGTTGCTTGGCCTTCACGGCTCAGACACAGAAAGCGGACTTCTGGCCAAGCGCAGACTACCGCTTGAAACAGTGCTGGGCAGAGGCAGAGGTGGTCGAGTTGATCGACTACGACTGTCAAGCTACTGAAGGACGCAGATGTGTAGAGAAGGTGCTCAAGGTGGGCCAGTAAGGCGGCGGCGTCAAGAAATGGGCGGGCGTCTAAAAAAATGGTCGGGAGACCGTCCTGCATGAGTAGGTCGCAGAACTGGCGGCCCAAGACCGACTTTCCCGCGCCAGTTGGTCCGGAAAGCCAGGCCGCGCCGCCGTCCAACCACCAGGCCAAGAGGGCCTGCAAGGCCATGTGATGCGTCTGGCCAGCGGCGGGGGACAACTGCTCGCGCGACCAGCCGTACTCCAGCAGTTCAGCTTGAACTTGAATGTGCAGAGCCGAACCTTTGTAGCAAACCGCCAGAACCCGTGCCAGAGTGGCCGCGTCGGGTACGGGCGCACTTGGCAGCGTCCAAGCCTGTTCAGCCAGAGCATGGGCCATCTGCGCCGGATGGGTTCTGGCCAGCAATAGAAGCTCTCGTTGCTGATGTGCCGCTAGCCGCTCCCGCTGGCGTTCTATCCAGTCTATAAGCTCGGCAGATACGCCCTGACAACGCACGTCCTCCAAAAACAGGCCACTGAAGTCGGCGGCGTCGAGTCCCTTGCAGCTCAGGAGGTGAAGAGCGTCGCACTCGATTTCGGTGGACCATACACCGCCCTGTTGATTAATAATGATGCCACTTTTCTTCAACATGCAGCGGGTTACCCGCAGATTATTCTCGGCATTGTCCACTTCGGGCCAGAAGAGTTTTATCAGCGCACTCTGGGAGGTCGGGCCTTCCAAGGCCAGATAGGTCAGGAGCAGGAGCGGCTTGGCCTGAGTACACGTTCCCAAAGCCAAAGTTCCCAGCGTCTGGAGCACTTGGGTTGGTGTGTCATGGTGAGGGCACTTCAGTAAATGAGTCATAAGGAGTGGCGCTAGGCTCAGTTACCTTAAGACGATTCACAGTTCGCTCTCATGGCCATGTGGCCACGAACTCAAGGAGGCTGATGGGGGGGGATTGTCCAGACCCGCCCAGCGCTGTACAGGGTGTAGCTGTAAATGCGACTCGAGCCGAAACCTAGACAAGCCAAACAGCCGTTTGTATATGGATGCAGGTCTGATCAATTTTGGCTTCTCGGACAGTACAAAAAACTCCGTCCCTTTGCGCTCCAAGAAAGATTTTTACTGCTGTAAGCTCGGTGTCTCCCATAGAAAACGCGGTTCTGTCTGCGCTGTTCTGTCCTGGGCCGCTTGGAACTTGCCGATTTAAGGTGTTAAATCACACCCTGTGAGTCTCAGTGATATAAAACTGCAATAAGGTCAATTCAACCCGAGGCGCGCTCAACATAAGGGAGGTGAATACTGAAGACCGTTTGGGCAGGCTGGTTCTCGGTTGCTGCTTCTCGGGCGTAAGTTAAAGTGCCGCCGTGGCGCTCAACGATTCGCCGCGTCAGATAAAGTCCAATCCCTGTTCCCGATCCCGCAGTGGTTTGCCGGAACCGCTGGAAAAGCCGTGATTCCTGCTCTAGAGCGACACCGGAACCCCGGTCGCGCACCTCGACGACTGCCAGCGGCCCCTCACGGCGCAGGCGCACGCAGATAATGGATTCGGGAGGGCTGAATTTGACAGCATTGTCGAGTAGGTTTTGGAAAGCCCGGCGCAGATCGTAGCGGTGGCCCCGTGTGCTCAGGCCATCCAACGTCAGCTCGAAATGCAGAGCGCGTGTGCTGGCGCGGGGCGAGAGGTCGCTCAGGACACTTCGGAGAACTGGTTCAAGATCCACGACGGCGCTCTCATCACCAGCTGGGCCCCCGCTTTCATATTCGGCCAGCAGCATCAGTTGGTCCGAGATGGCCAGCAGTCCCTGGTGTGCTTCAAGCGAGCTGCGCAGCGACTCCTGAAACTCGTCCGGCAGTGGCCCGAACGCGCCGTGCAGGGCGGCCTGCGCGTTCAGGATGCTGGCCGTGATCGGTGTGCGGAGGTCATGCGAAAACGCGTACACCAAGTCGCGTAGTAGTTCACGCTGCTGATGAACCTCTTGGAGCAGCGCAGCGCGTTCTATTTGCATCTGGAGCACGCGCACGGCGTCCTCGATAAATCCCAGCGGTGCACTTGGCCGCTTCAGAGCAACCAGTGCCTCGCTCTGACCAGGATGGCGCAACTTCACGAGGACTTCGCTCTTTCCCTTCATCCAGACCACTGGCTCGGCGCTGGGGGAAGCGTGGCCGTGGGAAAGCACGCGCTGAAACCGGTGGGATCCGCCTGCACCCCACCCTCTGGTTCTGAGACCTCGGCGGCGTTCGGCTGGGCGTGCAGTGTCCAGGCCGCGTATCAGTTCGTTCACACTGTCCACCCGCTGCACGGTGAACTGCACGGCACCCGAAAGCTGAGCCAGCACCTCAGCCGCCCGCTCCAGCACCTGCTGGCTGGTCAGCGAGTTCATGCCTGCTTGCCCAGCGGGTGGCTCCTGCGTTCGTGCTGGCGCTTCTGACAGCCCTTTTGCAGCGGCAAGTGCGGCAACGCGGCGCACCGATAGGCAGCCGGCCACGCCTGTCAGCAGGATCAGGAGGGAGAGTCCCAAGTAGGTCAGGATGAGATCTGGATCAGCGCCCCGCTGCATCACGGTGTGGGTCCCAATCAGCACGTTGGCAAACACGCCTATGCAGGTGAGGCGGGCGGTGAGATTCTCCTGTAAGGCGAGCGCTGACAGACCGACAATGAGCGCAAGGCCGAAACCAGACGCAGCCGTGGGAATGAACAGACCCAGCCCAGTCAAGAGGGCACACATCATCAGACCGATGCGCCACACCACGGTCGGATCCGGCTGTAAAACGCGCTCCAGCACCTCGGCAGAAGAAGTGGTTTCTGCCATGCTCAGATCAACCCGGCCCGGAACGCCTTGACGGCAGCCTGGGTACGGTCTGTGGCTTGAAGTTTACTCAAGATGTCCTGAATAAGCTGCTTAACCAGCCCCACACTGATGCCCAGGATCTGCGCAATCTCCTTGTTGCTTAGGCCATCGGCGACCAGCCGCAGCGCCGACGTTTCGCGTACCGAAAGTGGCGAAAGATCTGCGCCGCTGTCCACTGAGCGCAGCAAATGAGCCGCACTCTGCGGATCGAAAAAGACGCCGCCTGTTGCCGCCGAAAGCACGCCCTGGTAGATCATTTCCGGTGAGGCCGACTTCAGGCAGTAGGCAACGGCACCTGAGGCCAGCGCCGCGCAGACCTGATCGCGCCGGTTGGAGGCAGTCAGCATCATGACGCGTGCGTCAGGCTGAATACGGCCCACCTCAGTGGCGGCCTGAATGCCGTCGATGCCCGGCAGATTGATGTCCATGAGCACCACATTCACCGCCGAGTGGGCTAGTTGTGCGAGCGCCTCCTCGCCGGTGCGGGCCTCACAGACCACCTGAAAGCCCGGCTGAGCGCTCAGCAGCGCACGCAAACTGATGCGGGTCAGATCGTGGTCTTCGACAATCTGAATTCGAATAGGCGCGGAAGGAAGGGAAACAGAAGAGATCACGGGCCATTCTCTCTGATCGCGGCGGCTGTATGGCCTTTCATACTGCCTTGCCGGGACGTGGCCGCCTTACAAGCGCTGCCCTGACATATCCAGAAAGCAATCCCGAACGGCAGACAGCACACCTCCAGCCAAATCTCCGCTGGCATCCAGGCGGCCAGTCGCCGTTCGCTTTGCCCGAGAACTGGGAGGCATGACGGGCACCCACACCCCTATTGACGAAAGTGGTGAACCGCATTTCTGAAATCATTTGCCCTCAACAATCCTGAAGTCGGTAGCGACGCACAGTTTCATGCTCGCACAATATCCATTTCTGGAGACTAGACAGTTTTAGGCAGCGAAATCATGGCCAGATGGCCACAGAAACGTCAAGCTTCACTGCATATGTTTTACCGGGGGGTTTGCTCAGTTAGTTGTTGCCACGACTTAAGGGACGGACAGTCCTCAGTTGTCAGGCAGCGATTTTATACGTTCTGAACAGTGTCCGGCTGTTTAATGCCCTTCAGCTAGACTCCGCTCCAGAAGTAAAACTCTCAGAGTCAAGAAGGAACTATATGAAAACTGCGGAAAAAACAGAAGAGACCCCCACAAAAACCTACACCCCGCCTGCTGTGCAGGACCTTGGTAAGTGGACAGCCGTGACATTACAGAACTCCATTCCAGTGATCCCCGTTGGCCCAGGAACAGGCAACTTCTTGAGTGACGCTTTCAAAAACTGGTAATCAAACGCTTAAACCCATCAAGTTGTCACAGGAGAGGAAAACCATGAAAACACAACATCTCAGCGCTTTTGGCTTGGCCATCAGCATCGCTTTGCTCACGGCCTGTCAGAGCAAAGTGGCCGTACCTCCCACTTCATCGACGCCGGTGAGCGTCACCAAACCCAGACCCGTCAACAGTGCCGCGAGTCTGATGCGCTTGGACTTTCAGAAGCTGAACAGCGACAAGCCGGAAGTAACCGCGCAAATGGTAGGCAGAGGTGTTGGTGCCCAGAGTTTGACCAACGTTCCCGCCGCGCTGAGCGCCAAAGTGCTCTCGGCGAACACCTTCACTTACGGCACCAAGCGCCACGTGCGAACCACCATCGAATTCACTTACAACGGCACGGCGCAAGTCAACGGCCCCGTGATTTTGCCGGTGGACACGGCGTCGTCCGATGCGGCCAAGGACACCATCGGGAGCTCGCCATTCATCAACGTGCTCTACTTCGACCGCTCCGACGCCAGGCAAAAGGTGCTGGATGGAAAGCTGCAATTGGTGCGTGGTAAGAAGTACGATACGGCATCACAGACCGCCGCCGATGATCTGGACGCCACGCCGTATACCGCTCAGGATCTCGCTGGCTTCACGCCTCCGACGTTCGACGGCGTCAGCAGTATCACGCCCTACAACAACACAGGTTATCAGATCACGGGCCTGCCGAACAACAAGCTGAAGCAGGGTGATAAGTTCACCGCCGTCGTCGGCCTCGATGTCAACGATGTCAGCACCCCAGCCAACGATCCTTTTTACGCCAGCATCTTTTACCTGCTGACCGAAGGTGCGCCCACGCTTCAGGAGTCCCAGGGCATTGACCGCACCATTGGCGTGACTGGGGATTTGTCAAGCCTCAGTCTGAAAACCACTGACGCGGGCGGCGGTGACATCAAGATTCAGAACAAGACCAGCACACCCATCACAGTCACCATTCCCGCGCCGCCAACCATGCCCGGCCAACTGAAACTGAACGTCGGCTCGGCGCTCGACTCTTACAGCCAGACGATTCCTGCCAACCAGACTGCCACCGTTCCTTACGTGGCCGAATGCCCTGTCGACGAGGGAACCTACACCCAGGCCTTTGACATCAAGATTGGCAGCGAAGTCAAGAAATCCAGCGTTACGGTGGAGTGTGCCACCGACGACGTAGCAGAAAATGACCCGCTGGACACCACCAAGGTACTGAAACCCGAAGACGAGACGCAACTGCTCAGTTACGATGAGCAGGCCAACACTGCCAGGTTCGCGCCGGGATCAAGCTTTGCCGCTGGGTTGATGGCAGGCGACGTGGTGGTTTCTGATCCTATCCCCAACATCGCCCCTGAAGGTCTGGCCTTCAAGATCGAGACCATCTCTGCTGACAAGACCAACATCACCTTCACGGACGCCGATCTGGGTGAACTGTTCCAAGAAGCGAATGTGGACAACGAGTTGAATCCCACCTTCAACGACATTGATCTCAAATCCTCCACCTTCATGCCTGGCATTACTGCTATGGCGGGAGAAGGCGACACGCTGCTCAATCTCAGCTTCGATCAGGTGCTGATCGGCGACAAGACCAAGAAAGACCCCAACAATTACCTGATTGCCAACGGCAAACTCGTTGTGAACAAACCGAAGCTGGTCTTCAAGGCCCAATTGAACGTGCCCGGCGTAACGAGTGTGAACATCAATGAAATCCTCACGATAAGCGCTAAGAATGGTGGACTGAGTGCCATGTCAGAGGGGCAGCTCCGTTCGATGGGTTGGTTCAGTAGTTTCGTCAGTAAAGCTAAAGAAGGTATCTCCTCTGTCACGCAGTTCGCGACCAATACAGCCAACCAGGTCGCCTCTTTAGGCACTGGCGCGTATCAGGCCGTCAGCAACCTCACCCAAGGAGTGTCCTTCAACTCCGAGCTGTACGGCGAATTTACGGAACAGGCCAGTCTGAAGATCGAGGGCAAAGCCGACTCCAAGCTCACCAAGAAGATTCCGATCGGCAACGTGAAGTTCAAACCCATTACGCTGACACTGGGTTTTATTCCTGTCACGGTCACGCATGAACTGAACTTGTATATCGATATCAATGGTCAAGTGACCGGCGAGGTGAAGTACAACGTCGAACAGTCGTTCACTTACAAAGCCGGCATCAAGTACGACAGCAAGCTCAGCCCGAAAGTCCAGAAGATCAATGAAGTCACGCCGACCTTTACTCAGGAGTTCCAACTTTACGGCAATTTCGATCTGGACGCCAAAGCGGTGGCTGAGTATGAAGCCAAACTGTTCGGTACTTTCGGAGCCTTCGCCAACGCCAAGATCGGTCCGACGATCAGCGCCCGCACCCAAGGTGACCAACTGCAACTGAACGGCAAAATCTGTGCCAGCGGTGACGCTGGAACCCGCGAATTCGAGTTCAAGGTGCCTGTGATCAATACCACTCTCAAGCTGGACGGCACCAATCTAAACCTCTTCGGCAACTGCTTTGTGGAGGTCAGTAAAAGCGTCAAGCTGCCACTGGTTGCCAAACTTGAATACCCGGTAGACAGGACGCCCACGGCCACCAGCGGCATCACCTTCGACACGGTACCAGAGATCGACTACGGCCCGGCCATCCCCTTTAAGCTAACGGTGGTCAGCGCCGACCCCAATACCACCTACTCTTACCAGTGGGCACTCGACGGCGCTGCGCTTGCCACTGGCGCTGCCGACCACACCGTGAACCTGCCCGCCACCGAAATCGGCAAGGAGCACACTCTGACAGCGGTAGTCAGTGTCGGGAGTGACCCTAACATCACCTTGCAAAAAGCGACCAAGAAAATCACCTTTAAGCTCAAGAACAGTGCGCCCAAAGTGAATTTCACAAGCACAGATACTGTGCAAAGTGATCCGGGTCAGGACACGAACTTCACGGTAAATGTTTCCGATAACAATGAGCAGATCGACTGCACTCAGGTGCGCTGGTCTTCCAATGCTGGTGGCTATGAACTCGTCAGTCAGGGCGGAACCAACGGTGCCTGCACCGCCACGCTGAAGTTCTCCCAGAGTGGCAGCGCCAACGTCTTCGCTCAGGTCACGGACACCTTGAACGCCACCACGACTGCGCAGCAGGTTGTGAACATCGCAAGCCCCTAAACTCAACCTCACTCCATAGGGCAAGAAGGGCAGGGTTACCACCTGTCCTCTTCGTCCATTTCAGGTTCACTGTGAAAAAAATTATGCTTGCCCTACTGCTGAGTCCCCTCGTCTCCTGCGCCTCTCAATCCCCTAAACCCATTTCCGACCCAGTACTCCCTGACTCAGCACCGGCCTCAGCTCCCGTAGTGACCGATCAAGTCACCCGGCGTCAGGTGAATTTTGCGTATCTCAGCGACCAGAGAATCACTCAGGCCTTCTCCGGCGAGTGGAAGGTGGTGAAAACTCCGGTCTGGGTGCAGTACACCAGGGGCAGCGGCGACGTCTTCGATCTGAGTCTGCGGGCAGTGCGCGGCAACGCCGACTTCCAAGCCCTCACGCAGCCCAGTTTGACCGGCGAGATCGTTATCGCCTGGAAGTCCAAGGAAAACGGCCAGTCAGGGCAAACCAGCTGGCCGGTCAGCCTGAATATGTACCAGGTGAGCGGCACCACCGCCCCACATCAGACCAGCGGGCCGGACGCCAGATCAGAAACCTGGACGCCGCCCGCCGCTCAGAGCAGCACCCAAGACTACATCGTTACCTACAAAACGCGGGCCGCCAGGGACACGGGCGTGTTGGCCTACACACGACAAGCACTCCGCGCGGCGCCGTCAGTACTCAGTATTCAGGTCAGCGCTGCTCCGCCCGCCGATCCGCTCGGTGCCAGAAGCGCCATGGTCCATGGGCTGAGCCAGGCTGATGTGGGGGCAACCCGGCGAGATCCAGATGTGCTGAGCGTTGAACCGAACGCCGAACTCCATCTTCAGTCCAATGAAATGTCTCCCCTACAAGCTCCCCTTGAGCCGTCAGACCAGTATTATCCCAATCAGTGGGCCATGCGCCTGCTCGGGTATCCCGCCGTATGGCGCGATATGGCCACCACGCCGTACCAGCATCCGGTGGTGGTCGCGGTGCTGGATACCGGCGTCCGCTATGATCACCCAGATTTAGCAGGTGTGTTGCTGAGAGGCGTAGACGGGGCCATCGACCTGATTCCGCGCGAAAAAAGCGATGATGACAACGGCGTCGACAGTGACCCGACTGACCCCTCGTTCCTAGGCCGGACGATGGGCAGCCACGGTACACACGTTGCGGGGATTATCGCCGCCCGCTGGGGAACTTTCACGCCGCCCTGCGCCGGATGCAGCAGCAGCGGCGTGGTAGGGGCCAGCTACACCGCGCCTGTGAAGATTCTGCCGATTCGCATTATCGACGCCACCGGCACCACCACCATCGCTGAAACCGTCAACGGTATTCGTTACGCGGCGGGCCTGCCCATTACAGTAGGCGGCAGCACTTTCACCAACTCTACGCCCGCCCAGATTCTGAACCTGAGCCTAGGGAGCCTCATGAGCGCTGAAACCGCCGCGCCGCTGTGTGACGCCATCGCGGAAGTTCGCAAGAAGGGTGTGCTGGCGTTCGTGGCTGCTGGAAACTTCGGTACCAGCACCGTGAACTACCCCGCCGGGTGCCCGGACGCCGTGGCGGTGGCTTCCGTGACCCTTTCCAAATCCGGCGCACCAGAGCACTCCTCATTCAGCAGTGCTTACCCGCAGGTGCAGCTCAGCGCCCCCGGCGGAGCGGGCAGCAGTAGCGCGGCGTTCAACGGTTCACTCCTGAACGGCACTCCCTTCCCGGACGACATCATGTCCACCAACTGGGATTACAGTAAAAATCTTCCCAACTACTCCGGCATGTCAGGCACTTCGCAGGCGACTCCGCAAGTCGCCGCCCTGGCCGCCCTGATGCTCAGTAAAGGCGTGACGACGAACGCTGAAGATACCCTGGCCCGCCTAGACGCGACGGCCACTGACCTGGGCCAGCCTGGCCGCGACAATCAGTTCGGATACGGCATGATCGATCCAGTGGCCGCCCTCGGCGCTCCGGCCATCAGCGCCCACGAGGGCATTCAGGTGTATGCCGATGACGGGCACACATACGGCGCGCTCATGAACGGCAACACCTTCGTATCTTACCTGCCTGAGGGAAGCTACACGCTCGTCTACGGCACCGACACCAACGGCAACTCGACTTACGGCGAGAAAGGAGAGGCTCACACGGCCAAGCGCTTCGTCTTGGGGCTGGAAAACCCAGACGTCAAGTTGGGCTTCCTCAACCACTGACCCGCTAAGATCAGTTTTCTTTCTGCGTACTCGTGTAAAACGCTGCTAAACGACCCAAAGGGGCTATCTATGAGCGATTCAGTAGCAATCTATGGAACTTATCGACGGACGCGGCAGCGCCGCCTCAAGCAGGCTCGGAGTTCAGTGCCTTGTAACGGGCGGCACGGATGAATATGCACTCGCACCTGCCTACCTTGGAGCGGGTGCTGATCCAGCCGGAAACCGCAACTTCGCAGGATCTGCCCGGCGTTCGGGCGGCGAGCTTGGGCGGCGCTCTGCGTTCGCGGCTGCCGGAGGATCATCCGCTGCGCAATACTCTGCGTGCCGACGCCCTGAGCTTAGGCATGCGGCACGCCCAGATCCGCACCGAGGTGAGATCACTGCTGCGCGTCTGGGCCAGCGAGGACATTCACGCTCTCATTTTTAAAGGCTTCGCTCTGGCGGAATTCGACTACGCCTCGTCTGGCGAGCGGCTTTACGGGGACGTGGACATTCTGCTGCCGGATCAACCCAGCGTCATCTGGCGGGCCGCGCACTTGGCGATGGCGCACGGCTGGCGCAGCGACGGCCAGCACGCCGATCCTTCGACTTGGACCCACGAGACCATGCATCTCTACAGTCCAAACGGGCACGTGCGGCTGGATGTCCACCGCTGTGTGATTGGCCTGCGGTCTGGCGTGACTTTGCGACGGGCGCAAGACCTTACCGCTGGACTGCGGGCACGGGCACGGCAGCTGGACTGGGACGGCGTCTCGATCAGCCTTCCCCATCCGCTCGACGCTGCCGTGCTGAATGTGGCGCTGGGACGCAGTTGGGGCGGCGACAGCGGGGGCCTCAAGCCCGCCGACTACCTCGACCTCCAGATTTTGAGTGATCGATACGACCTGAGCATGGTCGACCTCGCAGCGCACGCGGCGAATCTCGGCGCGGCACATACTTGGGCAGCCTTCCTGCGGGTGTGTAATCCTTACACAGGGCAGTTGGTTCTCGGTCCGGCCCGTACCCAGCCCATTATCTTCGCGGGGCTGCGCGGCGACGGCGTTCATCCTCGGTTGGCACATTGGCGCGGGCGGCTGGTCGATTTGCGCCGGGGCTGGCCGCTGCTTCCCGTTTCACTGCTCGATGTCCTGGCAGCACGCGCCGCTACAGTAAAGGGCGCGGATCCGCAGGATCACCTGCGCCGCTGGACCCCGGCAGGCCCGGTTCGGCGCTTACCGTTAGGTACGCTTCAGGACCGGATCATGGTTATTGGCTGGTGGACTACGTTACTCTACCCCCGCCAGAAGCGCCGGGGCGTGTGCGTGCCGCGTGCTTACGCGAGCTACCGCAGCCTGCGCCGCAGCGGCCACCCGGTCCGTTTCGTGAGCGGGGTGGCCACCGGTCCAGGCGGTGTGCATGGCCACGCCTGGATCGAGGACGACCGGGGCCAGATCGAGTGCTACAACGAACCCGAGAACCGTAACCGCTTCCGCGAACTGTTCAGTTTTCCGGCATCGGAATAGGCGATAGCAGTTCGCCGGCCGTGGAAACCACCTCCTTACGGCTCAGCGAGCACGGCGCAAGGAGCGGCAGAAGCCGAGCAATGCCGCGCTGAACCTGTTCGCGGGCTGTGGTGGTGAGAGGCACACCCGTTGTTTCCCAGAGAGCACGCACCCTCTCAGGGGCGCTGAGTTCTTCCCGCCGTACGGATAGCAGCAAGAGCTGAATCAACTGTGTGCGGTGCGGCGCACCGATCTGGATGGGCATTCGCAGCTTGCCGTGCGCATCTCGGTCCCAGGCCCCCGCGCTGGACAGGAGATCAGGCGCGAACTGTTTCAGACTGTCGTCGTAGACCCGCAGGTGGGTGTCGAGGCCTCTGATCTCGCCGCTCGCTGCGTGCCAGAAGGCGCGGTCTTCAGCGATCACCTGTCTTCCGGCGGTGTACAGACGCAACGCCGCCGTACTCTTGCCCGCCCCGCTCACTCCGGTGAGAGCCACTGCCCGCTGCCCAGCGGCAATTACTGACGCATGTAGGGGCAGCCAGCCTCCAGCCCGGTGAAGCTCGGTAAAAATGAGCGCCCACGCTTCGGTCGGCGCACCTTCCGGCACGCAGCACACCTCTGCACCCAGCTGTCCAGATCGTACCCAGAGTTGCTCGCCGAGCCAGAGCTCATCACCTAGCACCCTGACCTCGATCTGCCTTCCTATTAGGAGGAGGAGCCGAGACGGCGCGTTTTTTGGCGCAGCCGGGAGCGTCCCCAGATTCAGAAAGATTTCACGGCGCGGTGATCCCACCTTGGTTTGCCAGAACTCGCGGAGTTCCGCATCCATACTTGGAGGCAAAGCCGAGAGGATTTTCAAGTCGAGACTCTGCCAGATCGAAAAATGAGGTAGGGCACTCAAGTCAAGGATACCAACTGACGGCTCTGGAGAGCTTGAAGCAGGACGCGTAAATCCTGGCCTGCCTGAGCGAGAGTGAGATCGTAATGCGTGGCCAGCAGTTCGGCGAGAGTGTCTTCGGTCTGAGGCAAGGCAGTCCAGATCAGTCGACTTGAGGCGTTCAGGCTAAACATTTCACCGCTGGTGGGATGCATGAGCACCAGTTCATCTTCTAGAGGGGTCACTAAGACTTCAGTATTGGCCTTCCACATGTTCAGAATGTACCTGACTCGCGTTAATTTTGGACGAGAGTGCTCGGGCCTGACGGCCTGACAGATTTTATGAGAAAGCGTCCCCCGTAGAGGACACTTTCTGTTTGTGAAGATCAAAAATGCCACCGGGGACGCTCCCTGACTTCACCAAGCCGTATTCGCCCACCTCCAGAAGGGATTGTGGAACGACATCCGCAATGCCCGTACGCTGTCCTGGACGGTGACTGGCCTGTTGCTCTCCCAGAACAGTTCTCTCTCGGCACGGCTTCCTCACTGAGGGTGACCCAATAGCTTTGCGTGGATGAAGATAAGCCTCGACAATAGGAGGCCCATTATGACGAATCGCCGAATCTATACCGCTGACTTCAAGCGAGACGCCGCGCAGCTTGCCCGAACAAATGGCAATGTCTCCAGTACCGCCCGCGACCTGAG
>NZ_VKDB01000045.1 GCF_007280555.1 Deinococcus detaillensis
CAGTCTCGGCTACGTCCCACCTGCCGAGTTCGCCGCCCGCTATCATCCAGCCTAGAAGTGACTTGCCTGCTGGTCCTGCGCTTTGGGTTCACTCCAGATACATGAGTTTGTGAGTGCCCAACAGCGACACGCAGGCCGATTTTGGCAGGAGATGTGCTCAGCTGGCACGGTCCAGTTTTATGGACAAAGCTGATTAGAGTCCCGTTTCATGGTGAGTGTACTGCGGTGGTCGAAGGTTGAGTTACCGAGTGAAGTGCAGCGAACTCGTCGGGCGTCCGATACTGCAACGAAGAATGCGGCCGAATACCGTTGTAAAAGGCACGCCAGGCGTCAATAAGCACCTGGGCGTGCTCAGGTGAAAAGAAGATCTCCACGTTCAGCAGTTCGTCGCGGAGTCTGGAATGGAAGCTCTCTGCGATGTCGTTCTGCCAGGGTTTCCCTGGAGCGATGTGCCTCTTGGTCACTCCCTGTGCTGTGAGCCATGCGCCCAGGTCATGGGCGATGAATTCTGGACCGTTGTCGCTACGCAGGATCGTCGGGCTGCCAAAGGTCTTGAACGCGGCCTTGAGTGCGTATTCTGGTGTGATCAGCACCCAATTATGATTTATCCGGCACCCCATTCTGATGGGTATCCGGCCACGTCCCGTTTGGTCACGAGCTGAGATCAGTCTAGGACTTCAGGCTTCACTGCGGTCACTTTTCGGTCTTTCCTTCTCAGACTCTCTCCTTTGAGCTCGATACGGTAGGCGTGATGCAGGACGCGATCAAGGATCGCGTCCGCTAGGGTCGGATCACCGAGGTTCTCGTGCCAGACGGTCGTGGGGAATTGACTCGTGATGATGGTTGAGCCGCGTTCATACCGGTCGTCCAGGATCTCGAGCAGAATGCGTCGACCATCCGCCGACGGGGTATCGAGTCCCCAGTCATCCAGGATCAACACCTGAACTTTGACAAGTTGCGCCAGCAGCTTCAGATACCGTCCGTCCCCCTTTGCCAGGATCAGTTCCTGCAACAGTCGGCCAGTCTGGGCGTACTGGGCGCTGTAGCCCTTCCGGCAGGCCTGGTGGGCCAGCGCGCAACCGATGAAAGTCTTGCCGACCCCGGTAGGACCGGTGATAATCACTCCGCGTTTCTCCCTGATCCACAGATCCTCTCCGAGGGTCCGCAGCAGCTTGCTGTCCAGGCCGCGCGGGTGTTTGGTATCGACGTCCTCCAGGGCGGCCTGGACCTTGAGACGGGCGGCGAGCAAGCGGCGCTGGGTGGTGCGGCCATCGCGGTGGGCGAGTTCCCGATCCACGAGGAGCGTCTGACGCTCCTCGAAGCTGAGTTCACGCGCTTGGGGCTGCTCCTGCTGTTCTTGAACGGCCTGAGCCATCCCGTCGAGTTTGAGTTCACGAAGTTGGTGAGTAATCGGGTGTGGCAGCATAGAAACCTCAGTTCAGCGTGGGGTCGAAGTCGCGATCAGCGAGCGCCACCGGGATCTCGGTTGATTCCTAGCGGTAATAAGCGGGTCCGCGCACGTTGGCGTGGTCGACCACCCGTGGTGCCGGATCTTCCGGCGCGAGTGAAAGTTCGTCCAGGTGGTGCTTGAGAATGGATTCCACGCTGCGGTAGCTGTAGGCCTGCAAGAACACTGCCCGGCAGCACGCGGCGTCTTGGGCAGAACGGACGCGCTTGAGCACGCCTGCCCGCTTCCAGCCGCTCAGCGCCGTACGCCTGTGCGAGCTTGAACAGTCCCTGGCAGGACCTCTGGCACTGTTCTGGAGGGTGCCCAGCGGTCAGCAGCGCCTCGACCAACTGCACTGTGCCGGGACCGACCTCATCGGCACGCGTCCGGAGGCGCTGGGGCGTCCACTCACCGACGCGCTGATGGTGGGGCGGCATGTGTTCCTTCAAGGTGGTCTGCCGGATATGGGTGCTGGACGCGTCTAGCACCCGGTGGTGCACCGCGATCCGCACGCTATTCAGGAACACCTCGACCAGATTGGGCGTGAGTCGCAGATCGACCGACGTCTTCGCGTGCCGGTACGGCACGCTGTAATGGTGTCCCGCCAGTTCGACGTGGTAGTCGAGCCCGACGGTGGTGCGCTTCCAGTTGGCAATCTCGAAAGGCTGGGCCGGGAGGGAGCGCAGCGCGGGCTGATCCAGCTCGGTGAACAGTTCGAAGCGGCTTCCAGGCCGCTTCTGAAAGGGTTTAAGATTGAGTTCCTGCAACAGCGGCCACAGGGCCTCATTGGCGGCCGCCACGCTGAAGTAGACCTGGTTCCGCAGCGGGGTCAGCAGTCGCCGCTCGATGATCTGTACGTGTAATTCCACCAGGGCCTTGTCTTTGGGCTTGCGGACCCGGGCTGGAAGAAACGCAACGCCGTAATATTCGGCGAATTCGGCGTATGCGCGGTTGAGATCCGGTTCGTAGCGGCTGGGGTGGGTCACGCCCGACTTGAGGTTGTCGGGCACGATGGTTTCGGGCACGCCACCGAAAAATGCAACGGACGGACGTGTGAGGACAGCCAGTCCTCGCTGCTTTGGGTGCGAGTCACCTCGGCGTAGGTGTAATCGCTGGCCCCGAGCGTGGCGACGAAGAGCGCTTCCCCCGCCCGGTGGACCTGCCGCATCGACAGACCGACAGTGCCCTTCCAGGCGCGGTAGTTGCGAGCGAACGTCGCGTATTGCACGCTTTCTGGGTGTTGCCGGTGATGTTCTTCCCAGAGGAGCTGCCGGGTCATCCCTTTGCGATGCAGTTCCCGGTCGATGTAGGCCCAGTTAGGCTCGGTACGAGCCCGACTGGCCACCTCATCGGGTTTCTGAAAGAGGAGAACTTCGAGCTGGAGATCAGTCAATTCGGCAGGCAACGGCCAGGTCAGGCCAGCTTGCCGAGCGCGCTTGACATATTCCTGCACGGTACTGCGGGCCATCTTGACGCTGCGACCGGTGTCCCGGTCGCTGAAATGGAGATCGAACTTGAGTCGCAGGACTTCCCGTATTTTTCGCATCGTCACACGCTTCTTGGTCATCCTTCAGGATGACCGTGGAGTCTCGTGCGCCGAACAGGACCGCCGGATGATTCAGATTGACCTGCCGGATAAAATCATAATTGCTGGCCGGATAGCGTGAGAATACGCAGTGCCGGGGATGTGCCTGGTACGCCAGTGAGGAGCGAGGCAGGGAGAGCAGCTCGCAAGCTCGGTGGATCCGAACACCTTTTTT
Source organism: Deinococcus detaillensis (assembly GCF_007280555.1). NCBI lineage: Bacteria > Thermotogati > Deinococcota > Deinococci > Deinococcales > Deinococcaceae > Deinococcus > Deinococcus detaillensis. Next base: position 3,208 of record NZ_VKDB01000045.1, read on the forward strand.
GGTCAGGGATTGTGCGGCTTCCCGGCGCTCGGGAGACGCTAACGTTTTTTTGCCAAGACCTCCCACAGGCCTTCGATCTCCAGGTGCTGTTGCCCCACGATCTTCAGGAGTCGGTCGTTCTCACGTTCCAGCCGTCGAAGCCATTTGGCTTCGACGACACTGGCGTCCCCGTAGCGTCTCTTCCAGAGGTAAAAGGACGCGGTACTGCATCCGAGGTCACGGCACAGCTCCTCTACGGTCTTTGCACCCTTCTGGGCATCTTGAAGGAGGGCGATGATCTGCTCTTCGGTGAATGTTCCTGCTTTCATAAGTCATCCTCGCTTTCCGGAGCGCACTAAGGAAGCCCTTGTTGCGCTGCCGGGGAGATCCGGATGACTCTAATCAGCTTCGTCCACTTTTAGGGGGGCATATCACAGCCACAACGGCAACGCAGACAGTCTTGCCACTTCGAACAGGCGGAGGCGGCAAAAGCTGATGGGTGAAACAGAGTTCTGTTCAACGCAGCGGAGTTGTAATCAATTTATGCTCCCCTCACAATAGAAGTCCTACCTTCATAAATGACCACCCGACCTACTAACTATTCATGACTTTCTTCTCATCAGAAATTTGTAAGCTCTCTTTTCGTAAAGTGAAGTGCTGCACTAATGATCGCCCGCACGCTTTATCTGGAGGACTCCTATGCATCCAATACAACGACTGATTCCCGGCTTATTCTTGACTGTCGGTCTTTTATCGGCCTGCTCACAATCACAGACGATGAGCACTGCCAATTTGCCTGGTCACAGTGCGCCGCGTTACGACTACGTGGTTTCGGTGCCGCTAGAGGCCGGAGACAGCCGCACAGCGCTGGAAACTCAGCTCGGCGGCACCGTCGTCACTTGGCCCGGTAACGACTGCCTGGGCGAAACCGATTGCGTGGCCTTACTCGGCTTCAACCGCTCGCCCGCCGCTATGCAGGCGCTCAGCAGCACCGCCACCCGCCCAGTCTTTATTGAGCGCAACAAAGATGTGTTCAGCGGCGGCGGCGCACTGACCGCTTCTATGGGCGGTTCGCGGAGTGTCTGGGCCAGCGGGGACATTCAGGCCTGGTCAGGGGGCTCCCGAAGTGTCTGGGCCAGCGGAGAATATTCATTTTTACCTCAAAACACGGCTCTGTGGACCAAGATCAACCTGCAAGCGGCTCAGGCGCTGGCCCCCAATCTGGGCGCAGGCGTCACGGTGGCCGTAATCGATACCGGCCTAGACTTGAATCACTCAGCCTTTCAGGGATCGCTGAGTGACCCATCCACTTGGTACGACTTCTACGCCGGTGACACTGTGCCGCAAGACGAGGGCACACTGGGCACCGGCGGCTACGGCCACGGCACCAACGTCGCAGGGATCGTGCTGCAAATTGCGTCTGGGGCCAAGATCATGCCGCTGCGGGTTCTGGGGCCAGACGGCTCCGGCGACGTGTCCGCCATCGCGCAGGCGATCTTGTGGGCAGCGGCCAAAGGAGCCAACATCATCAACTTGAGTCTCGGCAGCACCGAGAAATCCAAAGTTGTACAAGACGCCATCAATAAGGTCACTGCCAAGAATGTGATGGTCGTTTCCTCTGCGGGCAACGCCAACAGCAACAAGATCACTTATCCGGCGGCTTTGGCGGCTGATGACAACGCTGCTGATTTCTCTTTGAGTGTCGGCAGCGTCGACCTGAGCGACCGCAAGTCGAGCTTCTCGAACTATTCAGACAAACTCGAAGTGGTCGGCCCCGGCGAAAATGTCTACGCGCCCGCACCCGGCGAGCTGATGGCGGCTTGGAGCGGCACGTCGATGGCCGCGCCGATGGCTTCGGGTTCGCTGGCCTTGGCGCTGGGCCAGCCACTCAAGGTGCAGCTCAAAGATCTCGAAAACACCCTGATCAGTAGCGCCGACGACGTCTACGCCAACGATCTCAACAAAGCCTACAAAGGCAAGCTGGGCGAAAAGGGGCGGCTCAATCTGACGGCGTTCCTTAGAGCCAGCCTCAAGTAGCGCGGGAGAGGAGGCGCTGAAGTGAAGACATGGGTAACGCTTGGGTGGAGCGAACTGGGGAGCGGGCCTTGATCCGCCGCACCCAGCCGCTTCCCCCCTTCGGACACGCGCCGGAAAACCTGACCTTTGAAACGCAGTGCCAGGCCTTCGAGAACGCGGTGCAGGCGCTGATCACCGCCGCGCCTCAGCAGGCCCTGTCGGTGGCAAGCGATTATCTACGCTTCACAGAGGGCCAAGGATTGGCGCAGGCCCGCAGTCACCTGCTGCTCGGTCAGGTGCAAATCGAAATCCGTGAACTGCTTGCCGCCTTGCAGAGCTTGGAGCGGGCCGCTGCCGATTTTTCGGCAGATGAAGACGCGCTCGGTGCGGCGCAGGCGCACAATCTGGCAGGCGAAATCTGCTCGAATCTGGGCAGTTTAGACGACGCCGAGACCCATCTGAACGCAGCCATTGCTCAGGTAAAGGGCAGTGACGATCCGGCCGGGCAGCAACTGCACGCCACTGCGCTTAACCATTTGGCCGGCGTTTACCACGCACGCGGACAAGTAGACGACGCACTGAAAGCATCACAAGCGGCTCTTGCGCTTTGGATCAGCTTGGGCGATGTTCAGGCCCAGGCAAGAGTCTTAAGTAATATCGGCAATATCCAAACTTGGCAGGGCCAGTACGACACTGCCGTATCGACTCTACGGCGAGCTTACCATTTGCATCAGACGGCCATTGAAAATCCCAGATCCGAAGCATTTATCTTAAGTAGTTTGGGGCGTCTCCACCACCTCAATGACGAGAATGCTCTGGCCATTGAAGTGACACAGGCGGCTCTAGCGGCTGCCAATCGCTGCGATGACGAATTGATGAAAGCCCGAATCACCTTGAACTTGGGCACCTTTTACCTTGATGGCGATCAATTCTCTGAGGCCGCCGCCCACTTAGAACAGGCGCTTGAAATCAGTCAAGCAAACAATTACCGGCTAGAGGAGGCGTCTGTTCTCGACAGTCTGGGCAGTCTGCGGACCAAGCAGGGCGACCTTCCGGAAGCCCAAGCCCTGCATCAAGCGGCCTTGGAGATAGCCCTGGAGACTGGTGACGAGCAGGGCCAACTCGACGCTCACTTGCACCTAGGGCAAGTGCAGCACGCTCTTAGCGAAAATGCAGCGGCGGAGGCAAACCTCGGGCGCAGCTTAGAACTCGCCCAGCAGCAGCACGCCCCGAAAGAACTGGCTCAAGCACACTTGGCGTTGGCCGATTTGTTTGAGACCCGGGGCGAGTGGACGCAGACCGCGCTTCATCTACGGGCACTGCGCTCCACCGAGCGCGACCTTTTTAGCCAGCAACGCGAGCGGCAAGTTCGCAAGTTCATGGTGCAGTTTGAAGTCGAGCGTGCCCGGCACGAAACCGACGTTTACCGTCTGCGAACCGAGGTCGAGCAAGACGCTCGGCAAGCCGCTGAGCAGCTGGTGACGGAGCGCACCTCGGAACTGGCCCGCGCCCAGCACGAGGTCGTGACCCGCCTAGCAATGGCCGCCGAGTACCGCGACGACACCACCGGCGAGCATACCCGCCGGGTAGGGCGCTCGGCGGCCCGCCTGGCGCAGGCGCTGGGTTGGCCCGAGGAACGTGCTCAGGTGCTGGGCATCGCCGCCCGCCTGCACGATGTCGGCAAGATCGGTATTCCCGATACCATCTTGCTCAAGCCGGGCAAATTGAGCCAAGAAGAATACAGCCAGATGCAGACCCATACTCTGATCGGCGCACGTATTTTGTCGGGCGGGCAATCCGAGTTGCTGCGGCTGGCTGAAGAAATCGCCCTGACCCACCACGAACGCTGGGACGGCCAAGGCTATCCGCAGGGACTGTCCAGCGACGGCATTCCGCTGACGGGCCGGATCGTGGCGGTGGCCGACGTGTTTGACGCCTTGACTCAGGCTCGGCCCTACAAACGGGCTTGGAGCGCTGAAGAAGCGCTGCGGGAAGTGCAGGCACAGGCAGGCAAGCATTTCGATCCTCAGGTGGTAGAAGTGGCCCTGCAGGTGCTGACCGAGGAGAGTAGCGCCCGGCATGACCCTGACCTGAGTAGTGAAGCCAGATTTATGCCCGGCGAGGATGCCAGCCACATGCTGGCGGTGTTCGAGCAGCTGCTGGTCGAGCGCAGCCGCGAGCTGGACGTGGCCCGCCGTGAGGCGGAGCAGGTCGCCCGGCAGATGGAGCGTATGGCGCTGACCGACAGCCTGACCCAGTTACCCAACCGCCGCGCCTTTGAGGCCGACTTGGAAGCGAAATGCGCTGGGCAGCCACAAGACGGAACTAGCATGTTCGTGATGTCTCTTGACCTGGGCGGCCTCAAACTGATCAACGACGCGCAGGGACACGCCGCTGGAGACCGCCTGCTCACTGCTTTTGCACGCTGCACCGCTGAGGCATTTGCTCCGCTGGGCGGGGTCTACCGGCTGGGCGGCGATGAGTTCGCGGTGATCGGCGCGGCCCCTTTTCACACACCAGCGTTGCTGGAGCGGCTGACTGGGGCACTGGACGCGGTTCGCGCCGCCGGGTTCGAGGCCGCCAGTGCCAGTTGCGGCGTCGCTTGGCTGCCACATGACGCGCAGACATCCGGTGATTTGCTGCGCGTCAGTGACCGGCGGATGTACCGCCAGAAAGCGAGTCGGCAGCTCAGTACCGTCAACTAACCTGCCGCCGTGCGGAAAGTGCCGGCGCTGAAACTCAGAGCTTACGTTAAACCGGAAAAATTGAGATGCGGGTAAGGGTGAAGGGAATTCTTGTCAGGTGCCCAGACTGCGGAGTCTGAGCGCCGACTCATCACTTCAAACGATCTGTAAGCCCCGCTTCGCCGAGCGCCAGCGCCAAGTAGGGCGCGGTTCGGCTGCTCTGCGTCCGCGCTACTTCTTGGGGCGTGCCCTGCGCCACGAGTCTGCCGCCCTCGTCGCCTGCGCCGGGGCCGACGTCGATCACCCAGTCGCTGCCCACGACCAGTTGCATATCGTGTTCCACCGTGATCACGGTGTGTCCGGCTTCGACCAGCCGCTCAAGCTGGCGGGCTAAGCGCTCCACGTCGGCGGGGTGCAGGCCAGTGGTGGGCTCATCCAAGATGTACAGCGTTTGCCCCCGTCCAGCACGCTGCAACTCGGTGGCCAGCTTGATGCGCTGCGCCTCGCCGCCCGAGAGTTCGGTGGCGGGCTGCCCCAGCCGCAAGTAGCCCAGCCCCACCTCGCGCAGGGTGTCTAAGCTGCGGAACACCGCCGGGTCATCCTTGAAGAAGTCCCAAGCGGTGTCCACCGTCATGCCCAGCACCTCGGCGATGGTGCGGCCCCGCTCCTGCACTTCCAGCGTCTCGGCGTTGTAGCGCGCGCCGTGGCAGACCGGACACGGCGCGTACACGCTGGGCAAGAACAGCAGCTCGACCATGACCCAGCCCTCGCCCTGACAGTGTTCGCAGCGCCCACCCTTGACGTTGAAGGAAAATCGCCCCGCACCGTATCCGCGCTGCCGGGCCAGCGGGGTGGCGGCGAACAGCTTGCGGACGTGGTCGAACAAGCCGGTGTAGGTCGCCATGTTGCTTCTGGGCGTGCGGCCAATCGGCTTTTGGTTGACCTGTACCAGCCGTGAGAGTCCAGCCACATCGCCCCCCAGGTGTGCGGTGGTGGCGGGCGATTGGGTGTCTCCAAGGTCTTCCTCATCTTGTGACCCATGTGACCCACTGGCCTGCTCCACGTTTCCCTGACCGAGGTGGGCGGCCAGCGTCTCGGCCAGCACCTGACTGACCAGGGTGGATTTGCCCGAACCCGAGACGCCGGTCACGCAGGTCAGCACTCCGAGCGGAAACCGGACGCTGAGATCGTTCAGGTTGTGACGCGTCACTCCGTTCAGTTCCAGCCAGCCAGAAGGCGTGCGCGGCTGACGCGCTTCTTGGGAAGCTGCCCTGAAGAGGTACTCGGCAGTTTTGGAGTTCTTTATGTTCCGCAACCCTTCTGGCGGCCCACTGTAGAGGATTTCGCCCCCCTGCTCCCCTGCTCCCGGCCCGACATCCACCAGCCAGTCGGCGCGGCGTACCACATCCAGATCATGCTCGACGACGAACAGTGAATTGCCCGCCGCCTTCAGACCGCTCAGTGCCGTGAGCAACGCCTCGGTGTCGGCGGGGTGCAGCCCAGCGGACGGCTCGTCGAGCACATACACCACGCCGAACAGGTTGGAATACAGCTGGGTGGCTAAGCGCAGCCGCTGTAGTTCGCCGGGCGAGAGGGTCGGGGTCGAGCGTTCCAGTTGCAAGTACCCCAGCCCCAAGTCCAGCAACACAGCCAGCCGGGCGACCAGGTCTTCAGTCAGCCGCTGCCGGGCGATGGCCTGCGCGGGCTGGTCTTGAGCGAGTTGCGCGTTCTCCTGACCGGCGGCGTAGGGGCGCAGCAACGCAGAAACCTGCTTGAGCGGCAGGCGCGAGAATTCGGTGATGTCGTGGCCCGCGAACGTAACCGCTAGCGCTTCCGGTCGCAGCCGTTTGCCGTGGCAGACTGGACACTCCGCCGCGATCATGTAGGTCTGCACCCGGCGTCTCATGGCCGCGCTCTCGGTGCTGGCAAAAGTGTGCATCACGTGCCGCCGGGCGCTACTGAAGGTGCCCATATAGCTGGGTTCGAGCTGGCGCTTCACCGCCCGCCGGGTTTCCTCAGGACTCAGGCCTGGATACACCGGCACCACCGGCTGCTCATCACTGAACAAAATCCACTCGCGTGTCTCGGGCGGCAGTTCGTGCCACGGCAGGTCAACGTTGATGCCCAGCGACACCAAGATGTCGCGCTGGTTCTGCCCCCCCCAGGCGAGCGGCCAAGCGGCCACCGTCCGCTCACGGATGGTCAGCGATGGATCGGGAACCATCGAGGCTTCTGTGACCTGGTAGACCCGGCCCTGCCCGTGACAGTTCGGGCAGGCTCCCTCGGGCGTGTTGGGCGAGAAGCCCTCAGCGTAAACGATGCCCTGTCCCGGCGGATATGTTCCGGCACGCGAGTACAGCATCCTGACCAGATTGGACAGAGTGGTGACGCTGCCCACCGAGGAGCGGGCGGTGGGTGCGCCGCGCTGCTGCTGTAAGGCTACGGCGGGGGGCAGGCCCTCGATGGCGTCCACATCAGGTGCGCCCACTTGGTGAAACAGGCGGCGGGCGTACGGCGAGACCGATTCGAGGTAGCGCCGCTGCGCCTCGGCGTACAGCGTTCCGAAGGCCAGTGAGGACTTGCCCGAGCCGGACACGCCAGTGAACACCACCAGCGCGTCACGCGGCACCCGCAACGAGAGGTCTTTGAGGTTGTGTTCCCGCGCTCCGCGTACCTCTACGAAGCCGGAAAATTGAGGGGGATTTTCCATGGCCTCAGTAGTATGGAGGGGTGGCCCAAGCCGACGGTGCAAGTCGCAAGGATGACTCAAGCTTTGGCTCCAGCCTCCAATACATTTACAACACCGTGACCTTGGCCGGGGCTGGTGGCCGCAATGACGGCCTGACTTGGAACGCGTGGATTGAAATCAAACTCAGTGATCAGGTGTTGATAGACTACTGCGCCCCGAAACTTCTTTAAGCAGGCGGAATGCTGGCGACCCAAGCGAACGTGCCCGCTGCATCGGACTCTGGGTGTTCAGCGCAGTGGAAAACTGACCCGCGCTTCCAGACGCGGCACTGCGCCAACCCGCAGCACGCCTTCCACCGTCGTGCCGCCGCTGAGCGTGGTGCCCAGAATGCCGTGAACATTGGCCAAAAAGATCGGCGAAAGCACGATGCCCGGAAAGCTGCTGCCGTGATCTACAAAATCGAAAGCCACACCCGAACCCGCACCCAGACCGACATAAAAAGCGTCGTAGCGCTGGATAAGGGACACGTCGAGCAAAATGTCAGGCACGCCACCCAAATTCAGATTGCCTTCCACGCTGCCGCGCAGCCGCAGAGTACCAGCAGCATTGAGGGGCGTCTCGACTGTTGTATGAGCGCCAAAGCCGACTGAACTCAAAGTGGCGTTGGCCTGAAGTCCCAAGCTGACTTGGGCGGCTTGCGCGGGAAGTGCCAAGGCACCCAGCACAGCAAAGGAAACGAGCAACCGGCGGCCAGTAGAGAAAAGTGACATTTCGTCATTCTAGACAACTCGGGGTGAAGTCGCCGCTATACCTCAGCGTTACCTGAGCCTTTTAAGCTGCCAGCCGTGACGTTTCCTTTTTTGAGCAGTCCAGATTCACAGACACACTCGCCACTGAGCCATTCCCCGCTGAGCAAAGTCGCGGCCATCACCACATCATTTTGGATCATCAAAGTGCTGAGTACCGGCATGGGCGAAACTGCGTCGGACTTTCTGGCGCACCGTTTGGGGCCGCTGCCCGCCGTCGCTCTCACCGGCAGCGTGTTTATAGTTGCTCTGGCGCTGCAACTCCGTGCCAAATGCTACGCCGCGCCGCTGTACTGGTTTGCCGTCATCATGGTCAGCGTCTTCGGTACGCTGGCCGCCGACGCCGTGCATGTTGGGTTTGGTGTACCGTATTGGGCTTCCACAATTGGTTTTTTGCTGGCGCTTGGAGTGATTTTTACCCTCTGGCAGCGCTCAGAGGGTACCCTATCCATTCACAGTATCACCACCCGCCGCCGCGAGCTGTTTTACTGGGCTGCCGTGCTGGCGACGTTTGCGCTGGGCACCGCCGCCGGAGATTTTACGGCCCGCACGCTGGGTCTGGGCTGGCTCACCTCCGGCTTGTTATTCGCGGCGTTGATGGCCTTGCCAGTCTTGTTGCGTGTGCGGCTTAATCTCAGCCCCGTGCTGGCCTTTTGGTGGGCGTATGTCATCACGCGGCCTGTCGGCGCTTCATTTGCCGATTGGGTGGCGGTGCCGCATAGTCAAGGCGGAATCGGTTTGGGCACGGGTGTCGTGACCTTGGGCCTGAGCGGTTTAATCTTGGTCTTCGTGCTGGTCAGCGCGGCGCATAAAGGCCGTTCTTCTGCGCAAAGTGAAGCGCTGACTCCAGCGGATTAGTGCTCTAT
>NZ_VKDB01000046.1 GCF_007280555.1 Deinococcus detaillensis
CGACAGTCCGGCGTCGCCGCTCAGCCGGATCGAGCTGCACCAGACGCTCAGCTGAAGCCTCAAGGCTGACCGTCGCCAACACCAGGTCGTAGCTCACTGCGGCACTCCAAAGTCAGAGCGACGGAAAAGAGGAACAAGAGTCTTCCCCTTTTCACCAAGAACTCCCCCATTTTTCACAGCGACAGATGAAGCCGGAGTGCGGCGTCCAGACGAGTCATCAAGGTGGCAGGCACCTGACCTACTGAGGCCTTGCTCAACCGCGCAAAGCTAACCGTACGAATCTGCTCAGCCTGGGCTTTGCTGTCCTGCTCAAGGCCCGTCTCCTCTGCCAGAAGCAGCACCTGAAAGTCGTAAACGCGGGTGACGTTACTGGTCAGCGGCACGATGGTCACCGCGCCTGCACCGAGCCGGGCCACCGTGCGGTTGAGGCTGTCGGCACTGACGATGACCACCAGGCGGTGTTTGTTCGCTCCACCAGACCGGGCCGCACCAAGATCGGCGACATAAATGTCACCGCGCCGCATCGTGGCCCTCGAGTCCGTCGCTTACAGCCACGTCCCAGACTTCCGCTTCGCCACTCTCATCCCACTCGGTCAACGCCTGCGCGTACTGAGCTTCGAGGGATTGGTCACGCAGCAACATGATGGCCCGAGCCACCACTTCGGATTTGGAACGAACCTGATGGCTCTCCTGATACTGCACCAGAAAATCCAGCAGCGGCTGCTCCAAACTCACGCTGATCTTGCCTATCGTCATGAAGAAAGTTTAGCAGAAAGTAGGTAGGAAGATTGGTAGGAATTATTTTGGGTAGAAGCCCCAACTTTCCAGCACAAGCTCAATAAACGACATAAGTGGAATTATGTACGGAAATCTGATGACAACTTGATCGCGTTCATTGAGAGGCCGTCTTTCAAAGGGAAGGCCAATCAGAGCCACCGCCGAATGGGGAGAGCAAGCCAAATGTTGGAACGAGGCTGAGAGGTCAAAGAAATATTTACCTAGGTAAGTATTTATATAGTCAAATAGCAACTCCGTGCTGCCGTTCGGATTCTTCTCTTATTAATTCAGCGGCCACCGCCCGGAGGCTTCTCTGGATCCAACAGTTGAAGTGACTGTGCCACTCCTACCTCTTATAAATATTAAAATAGATAGGTAAATATAAATTTAGACAAATAGATATTTATTCTGTTACGATGTGTGAATGAAGACTATCGCTGTACTCTCCCTCAAAGGAGGAGTGGGCAAGACGACCACCAGCGTCTACCTCGCCGCCGTCGCTGTCGCCGCTGGCCATTCCGTGACCATCATCGATGCTGACAGCGAACACAGCGCCCACCGCTGGTCGTCACATGCCCAGTTGCCATTTGACGTGATCGAGGGCGATCCGGACCGACTCGCCCGTCAGGTCAGGGCGGCACAGGTGGGTAATCAGTTGGTCATCATCGACACGCCGCCCAACTCCAGGGAACTCTTACTGCGTGCGGCCAGTCTCGCAGACATTGCCCTTGTCCCTGTTGCCCCCACGGGTTTAGAAATCGACCGCTTGCGCCCAACCCTCGAGCTGCTCGCGGATATTCAGGCCCAGCGTGAAGCGCTTGACGTCGCTATCTTACTGACCCGCTACAACCCACGGCGGCGGCTTGCCAGGGAAGCCGAGGAGGCCCTCATTGGACTGCCTGTCCTGACCACCCGCATCCGGGAACTTGAGGCTTACAAGGCAGCGTTCGGTGCTGGACCCACGGACCTTGATGAATACGCTGCCGTATGGAAGGAGTTGATGGAATGACCAGCAAGAGACCCAAGCTCGGCGCAGTTTTTTCGGGCGATTCACCCCCCAGATCACCGACCGAACTTCCAGCCGCACGGACGGTTCTACCTACCGATGAATCCGCTACGTTGGAACGCGTTGTGCAGCTGAATGTAGCTGTTCCAGAATCTCTCCGTAGACAGGTGAAGATCAAAGCGCTCCAGAGCGGGAAGGACATGAATACCATCCTCCGGGAGATCCTCACGGCTTGGGTAGAGGAGTAAATAGATAGATATCTATCTATTCATATAGGTAGTATTGTCTTGTGACTTTTGCCGGTCATGCGCGGCAAAGACTTCCCGCATCTAGACCCACCCAACAGCGGTGCATCGACGAAATAAGCCCCCCGCTCATCAGATGGGCTGGAGTCGGCTACGTAGCTCGTTCAAATACTCTTGCATGCGCAGTTCCGCCATCGCTGCGGCGGCCTGGTCTCGCTCCTGCATGGCGTTTAGGACACCTGCACGGCAACGCTCCTCGACAAGAGCCAGCATTTCCTTCCCCAACGGTTTGAGCAAAAGCTTGAGAGAAGCTTTCACAGCCTCGTACTGCTCCTCTGGAGCCAAGGCGGCTACACGGGCACGCTCACGGGTAATTTCCTGATCGGCGAGTTCCTCAGCGCGCTGCAAGGCGGCGACGGCGCGCCGGGCTATCTCGACTGCAGGATTCCCCAGCTGTTCAGGCAGAACATACTTGCCATCATGGCGCAGGAAATCAACCACCAGACCCCCAGGGTTCCTGACGCGGCCCTCATGTTGCTTGTGGCGGACAAACGCGACGGCTGTCTCGACCCGGTCACCGTGCTCATTGACCAACACGGTGGCGGCTGTGCGGCTCACGCCAATACCGATGAGCAGTTCCATCAGGGCAGGATCCGGCGCGTTGTCCTCTGAGAAGGTGTAGTACAGGATTTGCTGTTTCCCACGGCCCTTGATGACCACGCCAGCAAGGTAGTTGATGGCAATCAATTCATCGTGGGCAGGCGTCAGAGCACGGCGGACCAATTCCGGGCGGTCTGTCTGAATTCCGCAGGCCAGTCGCCAGTCCACGAGCGGCACCTCGAGCAGCATGCGCCGCACGCCGCCACTGTCCACCCTGTGGGCTTCCAGAAGGCGGTAGAGCGCGCGGGCTGGCGGCTGTTCAAGTTGCACCAGTAAGCGTCCATCCAGGACCTGTGTGTGCTTTGCACGGATGCTGGCCGCCAGTTGCTCGCCCAGTTTGATGCTCAGGGTCGCCGCAGGATCCAGTCCTGGAAGCTGCTCAAGTTCACTGTCCATCTCGTGGTAACGAATGCGGTCGATATACCGAAGGGTATCTGAACTCCAGATCTGCCGGTCGCGCAATTGATCGTACCAGCCTTCACCGATGAGAAAACCGGTACTCCAGAGGCGCTTCAAGCTCTCCCGCACGCGCTGATACGTACGGCCGTTATCGGGAAGACCGGCCACACTCCGAAGTTCGTAGGCAGTGGTATGAAGCCAGTCATGTGCAGGGCAGCCTGCCCGGACGAACAAGGTTTGAGCAGCGAGGATGATATCCGTATCCACGCCGTGTGGACGCCCGTAAGGAGCTGCGCATTCCACACGGTATGGGCGGCCATCGATATTGAACTCAGCTTTCCAGGTCTTCAGGTCGTCGTCGACACGCGACTGGATACTGATGATTCCGAGCCGGGCAATGTTTCGCTCGTCGCGGCGCTCAGTATTGGGTTTGAAGGTTTCTGGGTCAGCCACGTCAGCTCCTGTTGTTGTTTTCTTGTAGTAATAATAAAGATAAAAAACAACAACAAGGCGAGGTGGGTTTTGTGTCCTGCACGGTACTTCTACTCAAAAACCACGCAAAGGTGTCGGGGATCTGCCCCTTAACCACGCAAAGGTGTCGGTACTTTTCACACTCAATCACGCAAAGGTGTCGGTACTGACTGGTGAAACAGAAAAAAGCACAGAAAACATCGACCAGCACGGCATAATTCCCTGAATCACGCAAAGGTGTCGGTACTCTGACTCTTGAAAATCACGCAAAGGTGTCGGTATCAGTTCGTCAAATCACGCAAAGGTGTCGGTACAAAAGATCAATTCAGCAAACCAATCAAATTCGTTGTCTGGGACGTTGAATTGCTCCGCACATTCAGACCGGGTAGAACAAATCACGCAAAGGTGTCGGACAGCAAAAGCCTGGATTGTCATCATCGGCAAGGTAAAAGTTATGCTGGTGATTGAGAGTGGCTATAGATGTCTGCTCTCTTTCCACACAAAGGTGCCGTGATTTATGACCACTGCTTGACGCCTCAACGGGCTACTGGGCAAACTCAGACAGAGTCGGATTGCTGCTGCCGCTGCTGAATGCTGCGCGGTCAAAGGAGCTGTTGCGGAGGGGTTTGGAAAACAGGGTCGTGGGCCGTACGGCCAGTAGGTAGCTGAATTCCAGCGGAGAGTGCCAGATTAGCCGGCATATGCAGCAGGGCAGGTGGTGCTCCCGCAGGTGCTGGTGATGGTTGCGGGCAGCCAGGATATCCCGGTCAACGGCTTTGCCGTTTTCTGTGTCACCTGCCGACTTGCGTTAGAAAAGTTGTGGAACACTTCCTTTCAGGCTGAAGCCGACTTCATCTAGATAGATCAACGTGGCCCCGTCCTCGACCTTTTTTTTCAACCTCTGGGCGCGTGGTCTGCACCCAGGTTTTCACGGCCTGCTCGTTCTGTTCCAACGCGCCTTTCTGAGGTCGCTGAAGAGAGAACCCCAGTTGATGGAGCAGTTTGCGAACGTGGTCAACGTGGTACCACACCCCAAGCTGACGACCAATGAGGTCACGGACACGGGGCGTCGTCCAAGTCTCATCTGGGAAGTGGTGAGTACGCGTAAGTTTCTTGTCTCCCATCCTTCCGGCACAGTCTTCACGTCGCTCATTGCCACGTGGCCTGTGTGGGCCAACGGGAGCAGAAGCTTGAGCGGGGGTGCGGGGCAGCAAAATGGGCCGAGATCATTCTTCGTCCTCAACAACGGCGTTCAGAATGTCCAGAACCTCAAACAGGGTTTCTTCTGGCACGGCCTCTATGATCTCGGCGTTGCGTACTTTCCAATCCACAGAACGGGTGTGATGCACCAGAATGACGCCGCTGATACTCAGGCCCGCTGGCAAGGGAACTTCAAATTCGTGACCCCTGACCCGGCTGGTAATCGGGGAAGCAAAAAGCAGATTGGTCGAGCGGTTGAATAGCGAAGGCGTAATGACCAGCGCGGGGCGGCGGCCTGCTTGCTCGTGTCCGGCCTGGGGGTTGAAATCCAACCAGATCAGGTCGCCTTTTTTGGGAACGGGAAGGCCCGGCGTCACCACACTTCTGAGCCTTGCGGCTCGCCCCAGTCCATTTCTCCGCCGATCAGCTCAGGCGTGACCCCGATCAGCAAATCAGCCAGCTTCCGTTGGTGACGCTTCGGGCGGCTGGGCACAATCAATAAACCTTGTTCTGTCAGCTCAAGCTTGACGTCGCTGCCGTCTTGAATATTGAGGGTGCTGGCGTAATCGCGGGGAATGCGAATGGCGAGGCTGTTGCCCCAGTTGCGAATGGTTCCTTTCATGACGCCTCCGTATACGCATCATGATACATCACGAACAGAGCAGAGTGGCAGCGGCGGGCACCTGTTCCCGGTCCACAAGCCCAACTTCGCCAGATACCCGCGCATCTTGTCCCGCGCCTGCGCCCACACCTACTCCAGCGCGTCCATGTCGGTTTGCAGGGCGGCCACATCTATTTCTTCTTGCTCAGTGCTGGTGTCCACGTAGCGCGGAATGTTGAGGTTGGAGTCGTTGGCGCTCAGCTCGCTCTGCGCCACCACACGAGCGTGTTTGTCCACGTCCTGCCGGGTGCGGTAGGTCTCCACGATGCGGGCCAAATCCCTCTCCCGCAAGTTGTTCTGGTTCTTGCCCGCCGCAAAACTCTTGCTGGCTGTCGATGAAGAGCACGTCGCTGCCAGCTTTACCCTTGCGGAACACCAGCAGCGCGGCGGGAATGTCGGTGCCGAAAAACAGATTGGTCGGCAGCCCGATTACCGCGTGGAGCAGGTTCTCTTCAATCAGTTGCGCCCGAATCTTGCCTTCCGCGCCGCTGCGAAACAGAACACCGTGCGGCACCACGACCACCATCCGCGAGCCGACCTCGGTCATGCTGGCGATCTTGTGGCTGATGAAGGCGTAATCGCCCTTGCCCTTGGGTAGAACTCCCCAGCATTCTTGCCCGCTCCGGCAGCGAACCGCGAGATCAGGTATTCGTAGGCGTTGCCGATGATGTCGAGGTTGCCGATTCGGCTAGGCCGCAGATCGAGCTTGGGGCTGTTGAAATCTTCGAGCAGCAGCTTGAGCTGAACATTGCGCTCCTTGGTCTGGCCCAGCGCCGCCTCACCGTTGAAGGTGACGTTGCGGAACACACCGGCCAGCTTGCCCTTGCTAACGTCTTCAATGGCGATGAGGGCCTGATCGATGATTTCTCCGATGTTGTCGGTGGTGCGCTGCCGGTACAGGTCGAGGAACAAGCTGCCGGGCGGCATCACGAAGCGGTCGCGCTCCAGGCAGCGTCGAATGCGCTCCTCGTCGTCTCTGAATTGCTCTTTCAGCATGTCGTAATGGTTCTGCCACACGTCGCTGATGTATTTCACAAAGAGCGATCGACAGCAGGTAATTCCTGTACTTGTTGGGGTCGACCGTGTCCCGGAAGGTGTCGCAAGCTTTTCAAAGGATGGTGTTGATTTCGCCCTGATCGATCTTGCTGGGCGCAGCGAAAAGGGGAAAAGGTTCAGATTGGGTCATGTCTGCCCAGTTTAGAGAAGCTGACGGAAGTTGGGCTGCTGAAGGTAGGTTGCCAGAAAGTTGTATCACCTCGCACCAACGGGTTTTGCCGCTGTGAGTGGGCTGCTAAAGGGCGAACCAAGCCGCTTGTCTGAGTGAAAATCATCTGGATAGGATCGGTAACTCTGAGAGGATACGATTCTGTGGCTTCACATTTTCACGGAAAGAGTCGGGGCGCAGACCCCCGGTTTGTGGGCCACTTCAGTAGTCGGTAGTATTAGCTCCTGGCACAAACCATCCATAACGGCCCTGAATGGCCCCTTCACGCCTCGACAAGCGCTAATTGGCATTTCCTTACACAACAGGATTCGAGAAGCTTCACAGCGGCCTAATATAGCCCAATCCTCGTCTGCCGCTCCACACTTAGAATTTTGTCGAGCGCCAAACGGTTGAGGCAAAAACATCCAGGTGATTCTCCCCAGACTCCTAAAACCAATTTCTGAATTTTCCTCCTGCTGATTTGATGATCTTTAGTGCTTTAAAAAAAGAAAAAGAATGATGAAAATCATCATCAGAGAGCCGAGCTGGTGACGTGCTGGCGCAGCTTTTTCGTTGCAACCCCTCAGAAACTACGGGAAAAAGGCCACTCAACCCCTCAGAAACTACGGGAGGAAAACCCCCTAATCCCTCAGAACATACGGGAAAGAGAGGATCAGTTCCCCTCAGAACATACGGGTGGACAAACGACTGCTTTCTGGAAACCCCTCAGAACATACGGGAGCTTGAAGGCTTTTTTGGTGCAAACCCCTCAGAAACTACGGGTCATAGTGTGGGGACTTAAAAATGCCGACTGAGACGGCATTTTTACTTGAAACCCCTCAGAAACTACGGGTTAGTCCTTTTCCGATTCCCCTCGGAAACTACGGGAAGATTTTAGGTGCTTTTGCACCTCTTCGACTACGAGTTGGATGGCGGGTGCTCCTCCACTCGCTGCCTTGGTCGCGTGTTTGACCACTTCCCTGGCATCAAGCTGGCCACTCAGCACTGCCTCAGGGAGATGACCGCGCTCACTAAGGGTCAACCGCTTCACGATGCCCAGCAAAGTCAGTTGCCGCAGAGTCCAGTCCGCAAGCATCTGCCCCTCTAGAGCGGCCATCCGCGCCTCTTCTTGTGTGTCCTGTGCTTCTAAGTCTTGCTGCTCACGCCGCTTGGTCTGCCGTTGAGGGGGCGGGCTACCTGGAGTCGAGGGTGCAGCAGGGGAAAGACCCAGCGCTGGAGTGGCAAAGTCTTCCGGTCGCTGGACCATTGCCACCATCAGGCCGCCACGGCTGACCACCGGACGCCCACTGACCTTCAGATACTGGTCAAACCGCCGCGACGCTTCTTCAATGCGTTCTGGGAAGACCGTGGAGAGCCGCACCGCCACCCCATGCTTGACGCCCCGCGCACTGAGCATGGCTGCCAGTTCTGGGTGACTTCCTACCGGCGTTTGACCGAAAACATAACGCACCTGCTTGTCGCGTCCACGTCCCGTAATTTGGATCTCGGTCACGTAATCGCGCCGGAGCAGCTCGTTGTGGGCCGGGGTCAAGGTTCGCACCAGATTATCCGGGCGGTCACTCACGAGGCCGAGGCGGGTACTCCAAGCCATGAGCGGAAGGCTGATCTCCGGTACGAGGCCATCACTGGTCCGCTCATCAAAATGCAGCGCGTCCAGTTGTCGGTAGAGGGCGCGGACCAGTGGCTGACTGAGCGAGCGGTAAAAATCCAGATCCAGTGGCTTGATATACCCCGCCCGCAGACTTTCCATGATTTGGAGGGGCAAGCTGCACCGTGACCAAGCTGGTGCCCTGAACGCCACTGCGGGAGCGGACGTAAGCCAGGTAGTTGACCTGCGCGAAGGACTGCGTTGTCCACTGCTGAGAGCCATGAGCATACCAACCTTCTTCAACGGTGTAAGACGCTTTGTTGAGGCGGATCATGCTCTCTTCCAGGGCGCGGTAATACTGGGCTGAATCTGAAAAACCCGATGCTTTTAGCAGTGCGTAAGCGGAAACGCTGAAAGGGGTATCTGGCAGGCCAGCTTCAAAACACAGATTGATAAGTCCGACCATGAAGTCGTTGTCAAGTCCGTGCGGAACCACCTGATCCACCGGAACAGTGCAGGTGATGATGACGGGCCGACCGTCTGGGGTCAAGGCCTGCTTTTGCCAACGGTGGAGATCAGAGGGGACAGTTTTCTGCCCGCTCATCAGGGCCAACCGGCCCAAATTGAGTTCGTCGTAGCCGCTGGTCACTTCCGGCACCGGGAGTACAGAAGAACGGCGCGACTTGCGCTCAGTCATAGGGGCATTGTACCCGGATCTTCTACGGGGCTCGTCGGTTCTGGATTGAGCGGGCAGTGTCCCGACAACGTCAGCACACTCCCCGCCGGATACCACACCGCACTGGCTGGCAAGATGGCCGCCGGAAACGGGCGCGGGTCATGCGCTCCGCTCCCCGCCTTCAAGCCAAACCCGCTGAGAAAAAACGGAACGTCCCGAAACCGCGAATCGCTTCTGTGCTCTGATCAGTGTCGCCTGCGGTGGGGTCGAGATCCGGCTGCGGACGTTGGATTTCCCAGAGGTTCACGGCATCCTGCACCGCCAGGCGTTTGAAGAGCCACTGCGGTGTGCGGTCCCAGCGGCGGGTGGGATTCGTGCGGGTATCGGCGAAGCCGCGCTCGATGAGTCTGGCCAGCTTTAACTGGATAGTCTTTTCGTTGTGGAGACCCAGCAGCTCTGTGGTCCAGCCACCAGCGTTCATACGGACCCACAGTCCTTCGTCAGCGTTAGAGTCAGCGTCGGCGTTACCCTGCCGTGCAGACTTATTTTTCCCCGTTTCTGCTCGCGCCCCTTAGTTTTGTAGGCGTACCAACGCTCCAAAGCGTTGAGCAGGTGCGCTTCGCAGGCGTCGTTTTCGCACACTCCGCCCCTAACGGAGCTGAATGTCCGCCCACCTATGATTGGACAAGTCACGCTCCACTACGCTTGAACCATGAAAGGTCTTGCTCTGGCTGCCGCGCTATGTTCAAGCATGGCCCTCTCCGCTCCCATACTGGAATTTAACGCCAACACGCCCTCCTGGTCCGTCCTGAACGACACCGTGATGGGCGGGGTCTCCAGCAGCCAGGTGCAGATTAAAGATGGAGTCCTTGAGTTCACGGGTCAGGTGCGCCTGGAAAACAACGGCGGATTTGCAGGCGTCCGGTCCAGTCCGGGCCGGTTTGACCTGAGTGGATTCTCGGCCCTGAGACTGCGGGTCAAGGGCGACGGAAAGCGGTATCTGTTCCAGCTCGGGACCAACGCCCGCAACGGCGTGACGTACCGCGCCGAATTTGACACGGTTGCTGGTCAATGGACCATTGTGACCATTCCACTCGCTGCTCTACGCCCTACCCGTTTCGGTCAGCGACTGGCCGGACCCGCGCTTGATCCCAGCAATGTCGTTTTCTTCGGGTTCATGATCGCCAACAGCCGCGCCGAACAGTTCGCGCTTGAGGTGGACTGGATTGAGGGCCAGTAATATTTGTGGTGTGACCCCCAAATCTCGGTTCAAAAAAGTTGCGAACTCAGTGGCAAAACTGGAGAAGCAATGAAAGGGAAACGGTACACCGAATCATCGTGAACGGACGCCCATGAGGACGCCACTCCTCACAGCAGATGCTAGACGTTTTGGGTCAGGTTGAGGCGGGTCAACCGATTGGCGAGGTTGCCAGGACAGCGGATGTCGTAGTAACGACGATCCACCGTTGGAAGGCCCACTACGGCGAGATGACCAAGGACGAAACCAAACGGTTTCGTTTACTGGAGGAAGAAAACCGCCGACTGGAGAGGCTTGTGGCTGATCTGTCGCTCGACAATTTGGTCCTCAAAGAGGTGGTCGCAAAAAAGTGGTGAACCCTGAAGCCACGCTGCAGTCCCAAGCGCCGATCAAGCGCCAGGTGGTGGGCTTCATCCGCCAACAGTTCAAGCTCACCGAACTTCGGGCGTGCCGGGTACTCAGGTTCTGGCGCTCAACTCAACGGCTTTACAGAAACGGCTCTGGGGAGGAAAAAGATCTGGCTCTAGGCTTGGCGTTGATCAGCGCGTAAACATTTTGGGAGAAGGTTTTCCGGCAGTAGATCAGTGGCGCGGATGAACGGAGGGTCGGCGGTCGGGGACTTGATTTCTTGGGCGATGGTCATGGTGATACTCGTCTGTGATACAAGGCTTCGGAAGCGGGGCAAGAATGAGCTGTCCCTGTGGGGACAGCACTGCGTAGGTGGAAGAAGCGTGGCCGATTTTCAGAATGAGACGACGCGCACGCGAGGCTTAGAATCCTGACTGATTTTCTCGG
>NZ_VKDB01000047.1 GCF_007280555.1 Deinococcus detaillensis
TGGCTCAACGCCGCCATCATCATTGTGATCGTGCTGGGCAGCATCGGGCTGGACTTCTACCAGACCCGGCGCTCTCAGGTGGCCGCCGAGTCGCTGCGCTCTCAGGTTGCGCCCATCGGCCCCATCAGCTCGGTCTACGACTTCCTGACCTTCTACGTGCTGCTGCGGATCTTCCATGCCCGCGAAGCTGAGTTTCATACCGGCTGGTTTGTCGAGTCGCTGGCGACCCAGACGCTGGTGATCTTTGTGATCCGCACCTTCGGCAACCCGCTGAAATCGAGGCCCAGCCGTCCTCTGGCGCTGGCGGCCACCCTGGTGGTGCTGGTCGGGGCGCTGCTGCCGTTCACTCCTCTCTCAGGACTGCTGGGCTTCGTGCCGCTGCCGCCTCTGTATTTCGTCTTCCTGACCTTCGCCACACTGACCTACCTGGGCTTAGTGGAGTTGGTCAAGCGCCGCCTGTTCGGGCAGGTGATGGGCTGAGCGGTTCTCTCTCCTTCAGAAGCCCTCATCCGAACTTCTGCTCGCCACAACGTTAAACCGGAGACCCATGCCATCAACCAAACCTGTACCCACCGACCACCACATTCAAGCCCTGACGAAACAGGTTGAACTTCTGCGCCGAGAAGTGCTGGACTACGAGCAGACACGCCGGGCCGACATCGAGCGGGCCGCGCCCGACTGCCGCGCTAGCGCCCGCAACCTGATTCATTATCTGGCGGTTCGCCAGCATGATCTGCGCGGATTGCAACGGGAACTTTCAGGTCTGGGCCTGAGTTCGTTGGGCCGGATGGAGGCCAACGTCTTGCCGACCCTTAACGCCGTGCTGCGAGCTCTTCGCAGCCTTGCTGGCGAGGCCACGCCCGGGGGATTCGGTCAGGATTTTGGTGGCCCGGACACGGATCTGGAGGCCGGTGACCGCCTCCTGCACCATCACACGCTGCGTCTGCTTGGCCCCCGTCCGGTGGGGCGCAGCGTGCGGATCATGGTCACCATGCCTAGCGAGGCCGCCGATGATCCTACAGTCATCTTGCACGCCTTGGAGCGGGGCATGGACGTGATGCGAGTCAACTGCGCACACGACGACGCGGCGGCTTGGAGCCGGATGGTCGCGCACCTGCACAGCGCGGCAGCCCAGCTCGGACGAACTTGCCTCACTGAATTCGATCTGGCCGGGCCGAAACTCCGCACCGGCCCGGTCACTCCTGGCCCGGAGGTGCTGAAGTGGAAACCCCAGCGTAACCAGTTGGGGCAGGTGATCACGCCGGCCCAAGTGTACTTCAGCGGTGTGGCCACGGCAGCGCCAGCAGGTGCTGTACTGGTTCTCCTCAGGTCTGCCCCGCTCCTGCCCGCCCAGATCGGGGATGAGCTGCGGCTGACCGATGCGCGGGGCCGCAGGCGACGGTTGAAGCTGACCGAGATCACTCCGGACGGTTGGCTGTGCACTTGCGACCGAACCGGCTACGTCACCAGCGGCATGCGGCTGACCCTGCGCCGGGAAGGGAAGGCGATAGGGCACCTTCACCTCGGGACCCTGCCAGCCAAAGCGCAGACGCTGCTGCTGCGGATCGGCGATCACCTGCTGTTGACCAGGGCACCCATCCCCGGCGAGGCCGCTGCCGGAGACCAGCCCGCGCACATCTCCTGCACGTTGCCGCAGGTGTTCAGTGCGGTCAAACCAGGACACCGCGTGCTGCTGGACGACGGCAAGTTCGAGGGAGTGATTCGGGCTGCCGACCTGGATGTACTCGACATCGAAATTGTTCAGGTGCCCGGCGGCACGAAGCTGGGCGGCGCAAAGCTGCGGGCCGAGAAAGGCATCAATTTGCCGGACACGAACCTCGACCTGCCAGCACTGGGCGTGAAGGACTTGGCTGACCTGGCCGTCTTTGCCCCGCAGTGCGACCTGGTTTCGCTGTCGTTCGTGCGTCGTCGCGAGGACGTCGAGGCCCTGATTCGGGAGCTGCACCGGCTCGGAGCGGCGCACCTCAGCATCGTGCTCAAGATCGAGACCAAGCAGGCCTTCGAATACCTGCCGGAGTTGCTGCTGGCGGCCCTCCGGCACGCTCCGGCTGCGGTGATGGTCGCGCGCGGTGACTTGGCCGTCGAGATTGGCTTTGAACGGCTGGCCGAGGTGCAAGAGGAGATCCTCTGGCTGTGCGAAGCCGCGCACGTCCCGGTGATCTGGGCCACTCAGGTGCTCGATACCCTGGCCCAGACGGGCGAACCGACCCGCGCCGAGGTCACCGACGCGGCGTTTTCAGGGCGTGCTGAGGCCGTGATGCTGAACAAAGGGCCGTACATCGACGAGGCGATCACATTCCTGGGAGGGGTGCTGGAACGAATGCACGAACATCAGGACAAGAAGTCCTCGTTGCTGCGCAAACTCCACGTCTCGGGAACAACTGGAGACGCAGGCGTACTTTCCTGATGCTGCTCGTTTTCACAAATTTCAGTTGTGGTGGCCAACTTAATAGAGGGTGCGCCGCCCAGCTCAGCGTGACCTCGGGGACTGTGCAGGTGGCCGAGGAGATTTAAGATTTAGGCCGACCGAACCGTCAGCGGTGAACCCCATCAAGCAAGACCATGATGAGACCGTTGTCAGAAAGCGGCTTTGTTCCTAGAGGTTTGATGTGTCAGGTTGATGAAATGACTAGGGAACGCCCATGAAGGTCGGTGTGGTTGGCGCAGGACTCGTCGGGGCGACGGTAGCCTTTGCGGTGGTGCTGCGCGGCAGCTGCTCGGAGCTGGTGATGGTGGACGAGAACGAACAGCGGGCCGAGGCCGCCGATATCTCTCACGCCGCGCCGATGTCACACGCGGTTCGGGTTTCGAGCGGCGGCTACGAACAGCTCAACGGTGCCCGCGTGGCGGTGCTGGCAGCAGGCGTCAACCAGACGCCGGGCGAGTCACGGCTCGATCTGCTGACACGCAACGCCGCCGTGTTCCGCGACGTGGTGCCGCAGGTGGCGCGGGCCTGATGAAGCACGCGGGCAGCGACGCTGCCAAGCAACGAACCGCCGTAGAATCAAAGGACACAGTGTTCCAACGACTCCTGGTGGCTCGGCAGGTGTCCGGTATCGCCACGAGAGGGTCCGGCTCCGTACCAAGCTGGCCCCGATACAGCTGGAATCTCGCCTTTGTCGTGCCGAGAGCCTTCACCGAGATTTTGAGATCCAGCCAGGCGTCAGTTCACCTGACCGACATTCAACTGATGCAGTGAGCGGTCAGCCTGATCTCTCGGTGCATGCTTGAGGTCAGACGCAAACTTCAGCAGTTCGTGGCCGAGCTTGGAGTGGGACGGATGTTTCCCGACCTCCTCACCGAGCTCGTCGAAAAACTGGACCCAGGCGTCGCGGCTCTGGGGCGCGCCAGACTTGAGCTTCTTCTCAAAAAACGGAACCAGATGTTCTTGGTCCACCTCTGAGAAGAGTCCAGCAGCACCCAGCTCCCTAGCGGCATTTTTAAAGTTCATGACTCATCCTAAGCGCGCCTATCAATGCCTGTCTACACGGTCTCCCCTTCATCTCACTTCGCTAACCGCTGCGACTTTTTGACGATCCGGACGGCCTGAATTCTGCCGCCAGCCCATGCAGGCAGTTCAAACCCCTACAGCTCCCGGGCAGCGCGAATTGACGCCACCCCCTCACAAATCAACGGACAGCGGAGCTGTCCGCTCCCGAGCAGCTGGAATCCAAACTGAAGCGGAGCAACCACAATGCACCCAGGCCGGACACGCATCGGTAATGCGGGCGGATAACACTCAGGTTCGGAGGATACGTACACCGCTTACCCTCTGCGAAAACGCAGCGCTGGACAGCAAGATCAATGGCAGGGCTGGGTGCCTCGCCTCCCATTCACCTCGGGACAGGATCTCCAATGGCGTGGAACAGCGGTTTGCCGTAGGTCAACGCACACTTCTGGAGCGTCTTCAGCGTCTGTCCGCCAACATATCCAGCCTCACTTCACCCCACAGGAGGGGAATCATGAAACCCAACGAAACTTTGCAACTGCGCGTCGTTCAGCAACTCGACTGGGAGCCCAGCGTCAATGCCGCGAACATCGGCGTCAAGGTCAAGGACGGTGTAGTGACGCTCGAAGGAAACGTATCCAACTACGCCGAGAAATTCGCGGCCGTCCGTGTAACCAAGGCCGTCTACGGCGTCAAAGGACTGGCAGACGAACTTCACGTCAAGCTGCACTCTTCTTTTGAGCGCACCGACGCCGATATGGTACAATCTGCCCTTCAGATGCTGGCCTGGGACACCGTCGTGCCGAAAGACCAAGTGAAAGTGACAGTCCGAGACGGCCGGATGACACTTGAGGGTGAAGTGGAGTGGGAATATCAGCGGACCGATGCTGAGCGTGCCGTGCGGTACCTCAGCGGTGTTAAGGGAGTTGTCAACGCCGTCACGCTTAAGCACCGCGCCGTCCCGGCGGACGTCAAGGCCAAAATCGAGTTGGCCCTCAAACGCAGCGCCGAGTCCGATGCGCAGCATATTTCTGTTGAAATGCACGATGGTACCGCGACCCTGAGCGGCAACGTGCATACTTTTGCGGCGCGGGATGAGGCGGCACTTGCGGCCTGGGCGGCACCGGGGGTCCGGATGGTGACCGATCACATCACGGTCAACGCAGACTTCGGCACGCGTTGACGCCAGTGCATTAAGTTCAACCTTCTCCCATCTCCCGGCCTTTCCTCTCACCTGACCCTTCAGGTGGCGGGAGCCGGGACGTCATCTGCCTACACCCAGGTTACCCACCCAAGGGAGTGAGCTCATGTTCAATCCGGTGCTCACCAGCCAGTGGGAAGAACGTTTCCTTCAGGGCGTTTACAGAGGGGAGAGCGTGATTGCCGTTTTCGGTACTCTTGACCACGCAGAGCGTGCCATCTATCTGCTTGACCAAGACGGGTTTCTCCTTCGCCAAATCTCGATTGTCTCCAGTACGTTCCACAGTGAGCGGGAGGGGCGACCGGCTAATCTGCTCTGGCTGGCTGGTCGCCTGCTCTTGCTGGGTCCGCGCCCTATTCAGCGGCGCCGCTCTCGTCGCCAGTTCATCTGGCGCGCTGATCGGCATGCCGCTGCAGATCCTCGCTCATTCTTCCTTCCCGGATTCCCTGAGTCCCAGTCTGATCCTGAATCTGGTGTTCGGTCTGGATTCATTCGTGACGGTTCTGGGACTGCGGTGGTGTCTGAACTTAAAGTCTGCCGCCCGTCTGACCTGCTTCACCGGCGAACACTGGTCGTGGAACGCCGCTCTCGCCTTGGGATTCGGTCAGGTGATCTGGATCGTCACCGAGGTTCTGATGCTCCGTGGGCTGAGCCTGTTGCGCTTCTTTTTCGGCGGCTCGTTTGGCTGGCCCTGGTGCTCGGTGTGCGAAGTGGGCTTCACTTGACGCTGATCCCATCTCGGGTTATGAGTGACCCGGTTCAGCGGGCGTGTCCCGAACGTGCGAACCCGGCACAAAAGAGTATCCATCATGATAAATAAACTGATTTTGGTCGCCGACCCTTCCCATGCAGGTCATACCAAAGAAGGTACCGACGTCATCGGAACGGCGCTGCAAGAACATGGCGCGCGGGTGGACGTACATCCGGTCCAAGAAGTCATCACGCTTGAGCCATACCGCGCCGTGATGGTGGGCAAGGTACGTGACTTGCCCGGAACGAAGGAGATCCAGGGCAGTTCACCCCTCGTCCTCAGTCATGTCTACAAAAACTTCGGTGACAAGCCAGCGGTAAAAGACCTTAGCCTAGAGGTGCGCCCCGGCGAGTTTTACACCCTGCTGGGCAGCAACGGCGCGGGCAAGACCACCACACTGCGAATGATTGCCGGGCTTCTGGCCCCCGACGCTGGTGACATCAGCCTGTATGGTCGCAGCCTGAAAGCTGATCCCCAGGAAGCCCGCCGCCCGCTGGCCTACCTGCCCGACGATCCGCTGCTGTACGGCAAGCTGCGGCCCGGCGAGTACCTGGAATTCGTGGCCGGACTGTGGGGTATTTCGGCCATGACAGCCGCCCCGGAGGCTGAGCGACTCCTGCGCTGGCTTGATCTCTGGGACGTGCGGACGCAGCTCACCGAGGGCTTCTCACGCGGCATGAAGCAGAAGCTGGCACTGGCCGGGGCGCTGATTCACCAACCGCGTCTGCTGCTGCTCGACGAACCGCTGACGGGCCTCGACGCCGCCGCCGCGAGGATGGTCAAGGACGCCCTGCGCGACTTCGCCGTCTCGGGTGGGGCGGTGGTGCTCGTCACCCACATCATGGAAGTTGCCGAGGGTCTGGCCCACCGCATCGGCATCCTTCATCAGGGGCAACTGGTGGCTGAGGGCAGTCTGGACGAGTTGCGCCGCGTCTCCGGCCTGGGCGAGTCAGCCCACCTCGAAGACGTATTCCTGCACCTGGTCGGCGCACAGTAATGCCGCGGCTGAATCTGGCCCCCGGCACGCTCGTATGGTTACTGGCCCAGCAACTGCGGGTGAGCTGGCGCTCACTCGGGTCGCGCTGGGTACTGTGGACGCTCGCCGGGCTGGTGGCATTCGATCTGATTCTCAGCTTGCTCAACTTTTCCGGGCTTCAAGGGCTGCGGCGCACGCTGACCTCGTCGGAAGCGGGGGCACAACTCACCAGCGTGAGCGGCGCGTTTTTGATGGGCGGCGGGCTGCTGAGCGCCTTTCTCTTCACCATACTGCTGGCTACGGCTATCAGCGGCACGCTAGAAACCCTGTTCGAGCGCGGTGACCTTGACTTGTTGCTCGGCTCGCCTCTGTCGCCTGGCCGGGTGCTCGCCTCGCGGCTGCTGGGCGTACTAATCGGCGGACTGCCGCTCTACGTTGGACTGGGGCTGCTGGTCTCGGTTCCGCTGCTGGTGGCGGGCTGGTGGCCGGTGCTGGGCTTCTGGCCCTGGCTGCTGTCGCTTGCGGCGCTGGCAACAGCTCTGGGCGCGGCCCTGACCTTGGGGCTGGTCAAGGTGCTAGGCGTGCGCCGTGCCCGGACGGCAGCAGGCATCCTGGGGGCGCTGCTGGGCGCGAGCTTCTTTCTGCTGAGCCAGGCGAGCAACTTCATCGGGAACAACTCGCTGACGCGGTGGATCAGCTCAGTCGACTTCCAGCACCCGCCGCACCCGGACTCACCCCTGTGGTGGCCGGTACGGACCCTACGGCTGGACGGGCTGCCTACGCTGGCGACGCTCGCGGTCTCGGCGGGGGTGTTCGTGCTGGTCAGCTTCGGCCTCGCGAAGCTCTACACCCAGGGTGCCCAGACCGCACTGATCCAGGGCAATCCCCGGACCCGCGCGCCCGCCCACGCGGGGCCGCTGAGATTCGCCTCAGGCGGGCGGGCCATCGTGCTCAAGGAGTGGCGTTTGCTGGGCCGCAATCCGCTGCTGCTCTCACGCACGCTGCTGTCGGTGCTGTACCTGATGCCCCTGGGCTTCGGGTTGCTGCGCGTGCCAGTGAGTGGCGCAGGCGACGCGCTGAGCGCCCGGCTGCTGGGCTTCGTGGCGATTCTGGCGCTGGGCAGCCTGACCAGTAGTCTGGCCCAGATCACCGCCAACGCCGAGGACGCCCCCGATCTGCTCCTGAGCAGCCCCACGCCGCTGAACCGGGTCAGGTGGTTCAAGCTGTGGGCCGCGCTGACTCCGGTGCTGCTGGTCTGGGTGGTGCTGTTCGTACTGGCACTGGTCATCGCCCCAGGTGGACTGGCGCTGCTGGGCCTCGCGCTGGGGCTGCTCAGCGTTCTGGGCGTCGGTTTTATGGTGCTGTGGCGACCGCTGGAGATTCGCCGCGCTGACCTGATCCAGCCGCGCGAGGGGCAGCAGGTCGACTGGCTGGCGGCACTGGGCACCCTGGCGATGGAAGCAGCCTTGCTGGGGGCCTTCTTTTTCTTGCCGGTAGCTGGCGCGGGCCGGATCGTCGGCAGCCTGGCATTGCTGGTTGGGCTGGGC
This sequence comes from Deinococcus detaillensis, assembly GCF_007280555.1. Taxonomy (NCBI): domain Bacteria; kingdom Thermotogati; phylum Deinococcota; class Deinococci; order Deinococcales; family Deinococcaceae; genus Deinococcus; species Deinococcus detaillensis. The sequence goes on from NZ_VKDB01000047.1 coordinate 7,945, forward strand.
ATACCGCTAGGGGTGGCGCTCTCGTCGCGGCGTAAGACGCTGGCGGCGACTTGAACCCGCTGTGGCCCTCCCTCAGCACAGTCAAGCCTTCAGCCAGAAGTACCAGCTTGAACAGTGCGAACCAGAGCTTTGTGGGCAGGAGGCACATTATGAAACTTCGTCACATCTGGATCAGTGGCCTCACACTCGCCGTCCTCGGTCTGCCCACCGGCACGGCTCAGGACGTCAAGAAGACCTACAGCGCCAAGCGTTTTGACAGCGCTATTCAGGTGGAACGGGGCGGCTCGCTGCTCATCACGGAAACCACCACCTTTAATTTCGTGGGCGGCCCATTTACCTTCGTTTTCCGCGAATTGCCGCTGGGAAAAACGGACGGTCTCTCGGTGCTGAGTGCCAGCGTGGACGGCCTGGTGTACCCCATCGGCAAACAGCCGGGACAGGTGGAAATCAGCGGCAGCGACCCCAGGCGAGTCACCTGGCACCTTGAGCCACTAAGTAATGCTACTCGCACCCTCAAACTGACCTACCAGGCCAGCGGCGTGGTGCGCCGGAAAGACGGAAATGACGCCCTGATCTGGCAGCCGCTGCCCGACGAATACGCCTATCCCATCGCTGAGAGCCGGACCACTTTCAGTTTTCCAGCAGCGGCCACTCTCGTGGCTGCACCGGTGGTACAGCGCGGCACGGCGACCATTCAGCAAGCTCCCAACCAGGTCACGTATACCGCTCAGAACTTGCAGCCGAACGCACTGTTGATTGTCAAACTGCCGTTCAGGGAAGGCAGCCTGATCGCCGGGCCGCCCCAGTGGCAGGTTGCCCAGGAACGCAACGCCGAGCGCCTGCCCTACTGGACCGGCGCGGCCATCCTGCTGCTAATCGGGGGGCTGGCGTGGATGTGGACTTACCAGCGGCGGCACAGTGCTGTGAGCGTGAGCGTCTCGGGAAGCGTGACCACGCCGCCCAGCGCCTTGCCGCCCGCTCTGGCCGGGGCACTGGTGAGTGGGGGAACGCTCAACTGGAACCATCTCCAGGGCACGCTCTACCGTCTGGCCGAGCGTGGTGTGCTGGTTATTGAGCAGCAGTCTGACGTAGACAAGGGCAGCAAGCCTGAGTTTGCCATCCGTCTCCTTGACCAGAAAGCCGAACTGGCACCGCACGAACGGGGGCTGATAGACATGTTGTTCGCGGGCGAAAGTAACGCACAGCCTGCGCTCAAACAGCCATCAATCAAGCTCTCGCAGGTCAGCCAGAAAACACAGGGGCGTGGCTGGAAGCTATTCACGGTGCCGCTTCAAAGCGAACTGGAACGGGCCGGATTCATCAGCGAGGAGCGGCAGAGCGAGCGCAACACGCTGATCTACCTTGGCATCGCGCTGCTGGTGCTGGGTGCACTCGGTATGCTGCTGACGGCCATCTGGGGCGGGCCACTCGGCTACGCCCCCTTCGCGGTGGCAATTGCCGTGGTGGTGCTGGGCCTGGCAGGGTCGCTGCTGGGCCTGAGCATGAAGTTACTGTCGGACAATGGGGCGCACAGCGCCGCGAGCTGGCAAGCCTTCCGCGATCACCTGAAGGCCGTGACCAGAGGGGATGCATCGCTGGGTGAACAGGCGGCATTTGAGCGTCTGCTGCCCTACGCTGCCACCTTCGGACTGGGCCACCTCTGGATCAAACAGGCTGGGCAATCCGGCGCGGCGCGGCCCCCCGCCTACTTCAAACTGCTGCCCTCCACGCCGGATAATTCTGGCTGGGCACTGTTTATGATCATGCAGGTGGCGGTCAGCAGCACTGGAAGTGGCTCGTCCGGGACTGGCGGCGCGGGCGCAGGCGCAGGGGGCGGCGGTTCCAGCGGGGCTGGGTAAACCTGATTTCGGCCTGATGTGAGGAACGCAACCAAATCCTGCGTTAACAGTACTGTCAATCTGGTCTTTACAGTCTGGATGGCAATTCTCGACAGTTTGATATTGCAAGACGGTTCTTGCACGCTTTTGATGCACGCTGTCATCCTGAGAGCACACGGATCCGCAGGAGATCGAAATTAGCCCGGCCATACATCTGCCGTTTGATCATTTTCAGCCGGTTTACGGCACCCTCCGTGGGGCCATTGCTATAAGGAAGGGTCAGCGCTGCGAGCAGCGCTGACCCTTCTCGCTGCAAACCTTTTGCAAAGCTCATCAGATCCGTCAAGCCGCTGGCCTGTACAGCTTTGAGCCACTGAGGGAAGGCCTCACCCTGGCAGGAGCGAAGCATCACACGAAACGCATGCACCAGTTCCTGGGACTGCTGCAATGGCAGGCACGTCCGGAGTCGTTCGAGGAGCCCCGATTGTTCCTCTTTGACCTCATCTGGAAGCGAAAACAACAACCAGGACGCCGATTTGACTGTCATCAGCGGGGGCTTGTCTTAGGGAACCCTCTCAGCCTCGCGGTTTCGCATTGCCGATGCTCGGAACGGGCCAGGGGTCGTCGGGGCCGGTACCTCACGCCGTTCCTGGTCCCATAGGATGACGCTGCGACTCGATCCAGCATACCACGGTACAGTTGGCTGGCATTGCGACAGCCTGTATCCCACTTGTTCTGCAGCACTTCGCGAAAGGAGGGTAAGGATGCCGGGAGGTCGGGCGTGACGCCGCCGAAATACCTGCCCTTGACAGCGAATGGCCTTGTGAACTGTTGCGCGGTGGACATCGGCGGTGCGCACAATGGCCGCGATACTTTTGCCCTGCTGAAACTGGCTGTGGAGTGAACCCAAAGCGCAGGACCAGCAGGCAAGTCACTTCTAGGCTGGATGATAGCGGGCGGCGAACTCGGCAGGTGGGACGTAGCCGAGAC